>PYEQ01000114.1 GCA_003017785.1 filamentous cyanobacterium CCP5
GAATACGTTGATCCAGGTGCCGCTGGTTTGAGCCCACAGGCTGAGCATAGCTGGCCTCATGATTTCCTCTCCTGACTGTATAGCAATTGGCGAGGGGGAAGGCGTGAGAGGATAAGGGGCAGCAGGGGTGATCTTTGAGATAGGGTTGGCAGAGTTGTAGGGACTATATTTGAGGGCGATCGCGATGACTATTCCCGTCAGTTTCACCCGGGTCAGCAGCTATGATCTCGACCAGCTGAGGACGAACCTTAAGGCGGTGCTCGATCCCCTCGGCGGAATGGGAGCCCATGTGTCGCGGGGCGATCGCGTGCTGCTCAAGCCCAACCTGCTGACAGGGTCTCGCCCCACGAAAGCATGCACCACAAATCCGGCCGTGGTGTACGGTGTCGCTGAGATGGTCAAGGCTGCTGGCGGCAAGCCGTTTCTAGGGGATAGTCCAGCCTTTGGCAGTGCCCATGGAGTGGCTAAGGCAAATGGGCTATTGCCCCTGGCAAAAGCACTGGATTTGCCGATTGTCGAGCTGCATGGCCAGCGCTACGCGACCGAATCCCCTGACTTCGATCACCTCCGGATTTCAAAAGAGGTGATGGAGGCAGATATGGTGATTAATCTGCCCAAGGTCAAGTCCCATACCCAGCTCACCCTGACCCTGGGGGTGAAAAATCTCTTCGGCTGCGTTCCCGGCAAGATGAAAGCCTGGTGGCACATGGAGGCGGGCAAAGACGTTCAGCGCTTCGGCACCATGCTGGTGGAAACGGCCCGGCTAATTGATCCCGACTTGACTATTCTCGATGGCGTCGTGGGCCATGAAGGCAATGGTCCTAGCGGTGGAGAGCCTCGGAATTTGGGCCTGCTGGCAGCGGCCACCGACGTCTTCGCCCTCGATAGGGCGGTGGTTGAGATTCTGGGAGTTGAGCCCGATCAGGTGCCCACCGTAGCCCAGTCCGTGCGTCTGGGGATTTGTCCAGACTGGTCTGAGCTGACCTTTCCGTTGCTGGCCCCGGACGAACTCCAGGTGGCGGACTGGCGACTCCCCGACCAGCTGATGCCTATTGACTTTGACATGCCTAGAGTAGTTAAGTCCACGTTTAAGCATCTATATATTCGCTTCATTCGGGAACCCATGACCCCTGCTTCCTAGTAGCATTAGGGGCGTCACCAACCACGGCTCCCAACGTCGAGGTCAAGGCTACCGTCGCTCAGCAAAGTAGTCTATCGATGAAACGGCATAGCTAGAGGCATCGACCACCAGGCTCCCCCAGCGACATGCTATTGCCCCTGGGCGAAAACATTGAGTATCCTTCGAGGGATTTGGCTCAATCAAAATCGCCGGGTGTTAGTACAGCCAGTCCCGGTATTCAGGGGTGGCGTCCTGCATGTCGCTATGTAGCCACACCATGCGGTCTAAAAACCAGAACTTACCCACCAGAGTCAGCACCAAGCCCATCACCGTAGGCCACACCGACAGGGCGATCAGCCCCCCGATAACCAGTAAAAGGCCAAGAAAGGCGATCGCGTTCAGCCAATTCGGAAACTGGCGATGATGCTTGGGGATCGGTACGGTGTCGCGGTTAATCCAAACCCGTTCGCCCAGAACGGCTTTAGAGGCCCAGTTATTTGTCGATTTGGGCCTGGGAAACAGGCGCGGGTTAACCCAGTTCCAAACCAGGACAGCAATCACCAGCACCCATGACCAGCCGCCAATCCAGACTCGACTCCACACCGCCACAATCAGCAGCGGCAATACCGAGGTACGGGTAAATACGCTCCAGGGATTGGCATGGCGCGCCCACGTGGCATCATCCATCTGAAAGAAATTGGCCACTTTACTGTCGAATGTCATCGCGTTGGGATCCTCCAAGGGTGGTTGGCGACATTCACAATACCGCTTCAATTCTGCACGCTAATAGCCAGGTCAAATGCCCTGGGCGTCGGTACTGCAGATGTACTGGCTGGCGTTATACCTGCGGGTGCTGGGCGGATTATCCTGATTGGCGGGCACCGCATCATTCACCACCTCCACTTCTTGCAGGTCGCCGTCGCTGTCGTAATAGCGCGATCGCAGCACCTGCACCGTTTCTAAACGGTCACAGTCCACCCGATATTCCGTTTCACTGAGGCGATTCGGCACGCCAATGATTGTGCGATAGCGGTAGGCGTTGTCGCCAACCGGGGTAATGCTGCCCTCATCCAGGTAAACGGGGCGATCGTAAAATTCAGACATGCCCAGTTCTCGCAGATTGTCTGGCTCGGGTCGGGAACCCGCTGAGCGGGTAGCTGGCGAAAAGCAGTCGGTCGGGGGCAGCACCGTTCCGGCGTTGTATTGATAAAAGTCATTCAGGTTAAGCAGGGCGCTGCGGTAGCGAATCGCTTCCCCTTCCCTGGGCAGTTGATCAAACACAATCCCCCGCCGCACCTGCAAATAGCCTTCCTGTCGCCAGTTGGTGAACTGTCCCTTTTCAACCTCTTGAGGGGGCGAGGCGTTCTCGACGATTCGCTCTAGCCCCTGCCCAGAAACGGTATTGCCGTTGACGCGACCCGTCAGGCAGACGCTTGAGCCTTCGTAAGGATAGTAATAGTCGCCGGTAATCTGGTCGTCCACTTTGCGAAATCGAAAACAGACCCCCGATACCCGGTCGATATCGCTGGGGGGGCGATCGCTGCAAAAGCGATAGTTGCCGTCGGGGAGGCTGGCAACTTTGAACGGCTGGCCCGTTGGGCCGGCGATCACCTCTGCCGCCTGAACGGGCAAGAGCACACCCAGCACACCTGCACCGATCAGGGCAGCGCTGGTCAGGGAAAAAGAATGATTGAGCTGAAGCAACGGCATCGCCTCCTCAATGCTGCTTTTTCACCCTATTTTGATAGCTTTAACAAGGGCGTCTATCGGAATGGGTAGGCTGGCCCCCTAACATCAATAGATTTACAGGGGGGCACGGCCAAGTCAATAACGCGATTAGCCCAGGGGGGCTTACGCCGGAGGCGGGGGAATGTGTGATACCTTCCAAAGTGAGCTGAATTGAGAACCGGGAGCGATCGCATGGGGAGCCAATCAACAGCCAAAACATTTTTTCTGCTGGGCTCCATGGTGGGCTGGCTGCTAGTGGGGGCGGCACTGATGTATCTATTCCCAGTGGTGGCGGACTGGCTAATCGCCTCAGAGCAAACCCACCAGTGGATGGCAACCCTCAGCCGGGGCAGCTACGATCCTCGCCTGGGCTGGATGGGCGGCGGCATCATTTTGGTGATTACGGTGGCGGGAAATATTCTCTGGTATCAGCGGTTCGACGGCAAAGTCTAATCGCCCTATGAAAATTCGGCCCTGGATCAAGGTTTGGCTGCTGTGGACCCTGACCACCACGGGCGGAGTCACCCTGGTCATGATGCTACCCATTGCCAGTCCGCTGATGCCCTTGACCCCGGTGGCGATCGCCACCCTCACCGGCCTGTTTCAGACCGGGGTGGTGGCCTACTTGAAGCTGATTCGTCGCCCCTGGCTGTGGATAGTGATTACTGCTGCCGGTGGCTGCCTCAATCTAGTCATGGGCTTTATGCTTAGCCAGGCTACCCTGGGAGCCATTACCAGCGGAGTTTTCCTGGGCTTTTTGCAGTCGCTGCTGCTGAAAACCTCTGGCCATCGGCGGCTGCGATGGACCTCGTCGGCTGTGCTGTGGATTATGGTGACGGCCCTCAGCTATGGATTCGCTGGCTTTTGGGTGATTAACCTCCAGGGCATCGGTGGACTCAATCCTCCGATCTGGATAGGACTGCAGGCGGGGCTAATGGCCGGGGCCCTCAAGGGAGCGGTGGTGGCCCCCCTGGTGGATAGCCCTAAAGCTCAAACAGACCGGCTGGAGGGGTGATTTCCACATAGCCCCCTTCTAGATCAACCACCGGCACGATTTCGGGCACGAACGGCACGAGGACCGGGGGTTTGTTTTTGACGTTTGGATTGGCGGCGGCTTCCCGATGGGCCGGGGTCTCCACCGCCAGTAGATCGCTGCCAGCACTGTAAATATCAACCACCACCCCGATCGGCTCAGGATTGCCCTGGATCCGCACCTTCAAGCCAATCAAATCAGCCACATAGAATTCTCCTGCTTCAAGCGGCGGGCGATCGCTAGCGGGTACCAGCAACACGCTCTGACGGAGGGCTTCAGCGGCCGTGCGATCGCTCACCTGCCTGAGCTGCACCACATATAGCCCTTTGCCTGCAACATATCGGCCCTGGATCAAATCCACCGGTTCAGGGTTGGCCTGGGGGGTGCGCCGCAGCCAGCGCCGCCCAGGCTGCAAAAATCGCTCTGGGAAATCACTGTCTGGATAAACCCGTAGCTCCCCTCGCAGTCCGTGGGCACCGACAATGCGCCCCACCTCCATCCACTCTGACGGCTCGATCTCTGCCATGGCGACTACACCACCGCCGGAGCGGACTGATAGACCTGAGCCACTAGGCTAGCTAGATGGCCAACGGCCTGGTCGATTTCGCCATCGCTAGCGGTCAGGCTAATGCGAATGCACTGGTGACGATGGGGCCAGTCTTCCTGCAGCCCTGGGAAGAAGGAACTGCCGGGAACGACGATCACCCCGGAGCGCTTCAGGGCTTGATAGAACTCCCAGTCCCCCATGGGCAAATCCGGGAACCACATCCAGGCGAAGATTGCCCCTTCTCCCTGGTGTAACCGCCAGGGCAGGTGATTGGGCAGCTTGGCCTCTAGGGCCTGCTCTAGCACCGCAAACTTGTGCTGGTAGTAAGGGCGGATCACGGTTTCTGAAATGTGGGCCAGGGCTCCACTGGCAATAGCTTGGGCGGCGATCGCCTGCCCGTATCGAGACGAATGGATACACAGATTAGTCTGAAACGACTCCAGCACCCGCACCAGCGGTTCTGGGCCAATGGCTATGCCTAAGCGCTCTCCCGGTAGTCCTGCCTTGGATAGACTCATGCAGTGAAGAATATTCTCGCCAAACACCGGGGTCATTTCAGTGAAGTTCAGCGCCGGGAAAGGGGGCGCATAGGCCGAATCCACCAACACCGGAATGTCCTGGGCTGCCGCCAGGGCGGCGATTTGTTGCACCTCTTGAGCGCTCAGTACGTTGCCCGTAGGGTTGCAGGGCCGTGAAAACAGCACAAACCCCGTATCCTGACCAATAGTCAGCTGTTCAAAATCGGGGCGGTACTTAAACCGATGATCGCCAATTAAATCTAGGGCCGGGCGATAGGCCCGCAAAGCCTCCGGTACCAGGGAAACGCCACCGTAGCCGGTGTAGTCAGGGCTCAGGGGCAGCACAATTTCCCTTAGCTCCCCTGACTGCCGATAGCCCCCAAAGGCATTCGCCGCCAAAAAATACAGAGCCTGACTGCCGGGGGTAATCAGCACGTTCTGCTGGCTGAGACTCAGCCCATAGCGCTGGTTAAAGTCATTCACCACGGCCTCGATCAGAGGCTCATAGCCCTGGCTGGCCCCGTAGCGACACACCACTTCCCCATAGGCATCGCTGGCCAGCAACTCCTGGGTGCAGTCTCGCCAGAGCTGCTCCACCTCCGGAATGATCACCGGGTTGCCCGCGCTGAGGTTGATAAACTCCTGGGAGCCCGCCGACCTGAGGGTTTCAATAATGTCTTTCATAATCGCCCGCACGCCGGTGAGACGGGTCATGTGGTCACCGAACTGGGTCAGGTTAGGATTCATAGGGCTGAAGGTGGCAAATGTCGAAGCGAAGCTACTGTATTCTGGCTGGTATTGCGTCCAGTTGGGCAGTGATGCCGGTCATGGTAGCCATGGGAAGCCCTCATAGTTCCCGGAGCCCTGGACTTGTCCGGTTGATACGCCGTACCGCCGCTGGCCTCCTTAGCTGTTTTAGATTATTCGATTCAATATACCAGCATGAATTCTATCCTCCAGTTGGGGGGCATCGCGCTGGTGGCGCATCGTTTTGCTTGCTGGTGCCGGGTACCGAGGCGCCTACTCGTCAGGGGCAATCTCCGATGGGGGCCACTCTGACAACGGTGTCAGATGATGTTTTTAGATATAACCCTGGGAGGATGAGCCGATGAATCGACGGGAACTGCTTGACTGGATCGGCGTAGGAGCCCTGGCTAGCTCTCTGCCGGTGGCGATCGCGACCGGCAGCGGCGATGAGGGCGCTCCAAACGGAACCAGCATACAGCCCGTCAGAAAACTGTCTGACCTCTCCGAAGCAGGCCAAATCCTGGATGAAAACTTCGCTGCCGGCCCTGTGCTGGTGGTTGCCGATCCGCAAAATCCTGCCCGGGCGACCGCCGTTAATCCTACCTGCCCCCACGCCGGCTGTACAGCGACCTGGCAGGCAGAGCAGGGCCTGGTTGAATGCCCCTGCCATAGCTCCAAGTTCGCAGCGGATGGCTCCGTTGAGCAAGGACCGGCCAGCAGTTCTTTGGCAACCTATGCCGTCAGGGTCGAGGGCGATTCAATCCTGGTGGAGACCCGCTAAGCTGACCTAGCCAGGGGAGCTACAGCGATCGCACTGACCCAGGACCGTCACTTCGTAGCGTTCTGGCACCAGCCCACTGCGCAGCTGGCTAATATCCAGGGCAGGGAACGTATCCCAAGGAATATCTTCAATGGCGCCACAGCTCTGGCATTGGAAGTGGTGATGGGGCTCTGTGTTTGCATCGTAGCGAGACACCCCTTCCTCTAACAACACCTCCCGCACCAGCCCGACATCCAGCAGGGTCCTGAGGGAGTTGTAAACCGTAGCCTGGGATGAAATCGGAAACTCCTGATTGAGATCCGTCATTAGCTGATCGACAGTGGGATGATCAGTGCGTCCCAAGAGGTTGGCATACACTGCATAGCGCTGGGGCGTAACTCGCAGTCCCTGCGCCTTGAGTGATTCGAGAACGGTATTGTCAGTGCGCTCCATAGAGTCTAATGACCGTGCCTGGGTGACTATCGGCCTCCCAATCATAACCTTTATAGTTTAGATGAATCATCTCCTCTTATCTTCTCTTAAGAAAGAATCATTGGCTGGCTTGAATTTTTTGCAGTATAGAACTATTCTTAAAAAGAAGCCCTGCTGAACGTTCCTCGGCAGGTCTCTGTACTATTTAGGAGGTTTTCATGGCAGCTGTTACTCGCGTCCCTGAAGTCATATTTAAGACCCGCGTTCGTGACGAATCCGTAGGGGGCGAAAATCCCTTTCGCTGGCAGGACAAGACGACTGCTGAGATTTTTGGTGGTAAGCGGGTAGTGGTCTTTTCCCTGCCTGGCGCCTTCACCCCCACCTGTTCTTCCAGTCACCTGCCCCGCTACGAAGAGCTCTACGACGAAATTAAAGCCCAAGGCGTCGATGAAATCATCTGCGTCTCTGTGAATGATGCCTTCGTTATGTTCCAGTGGGGTAAGGCTCAGGGGGCAAAAAATGTCTTCTTGCTGCCTGACGGCAATGCCGACTTTACCCGCAAGATGGGTATGCTGGTCGACAAGTCCAACCTGGGCTTTGGCATGCGCTCCTGGCGCTACTCCATGGTCGTAAACGATATGGAAATTGAGAAAATCTTCATTGAGCCTGATTTCGGTGACAACTGCCCCACCGATCCCTTTGAGGTCTCTGACGCTGACACCATGCTGTCCTACCTGAAGGGTGCAAAGGTGCCTGCTGCCGTGTAGTCAGCCAGGTTGACTTTAATCACTGAATACTGACATGGGTGGGAGGCAGCGCTTGCGGCCTCCCACCTACAATTTGTATAGAGCCCACAAGCCAGGGCGTCGTTTCGCTTTGGGGTTGACGCCTGCACAAATCAGGGAAGACAGCCTGTTTTTGACCAAATTTGAGCAAGGGATCTAAAGCAAGCGCAGATCAATAAGGCAGAACTAAGGGAAATCCATGACGCAACATTTTGACTATTTTGTAATTGGGGGCGGTTCTGGAGGCATCGCATCTGCCCGTCGCGCTGCAGAATATGGTGCAAAGGTCGGCATCGCTGAGGTAGGACGCCTGGGTGGCACCTGTGTAAACCGGGGCTGCGTGCCAAAAAAACTGATGGTTTACGCTTCCCACTTCCCAGAACAGTTTGAGGCCGCTAAGGGGTACGGCTGGACCATCGGCGAAACCCAGTTTGACTGGACCAAGATGATCACTGCCGTCAACAACGAAACCCAGCGGCTCAACGGCATCTATCAGCGGATGCTCGATAACTCAGGCGTCACCCTCTACCGGCAGTATGCCCGCTTCGTAGATGAGCAGACGCTGCTGGTGGGTGACGAAAAAGTCACCGCCGACAAAATCCTGATCGCCGTCGGGGGGCGTCCGGTTTTGCCGACTAACGTTCCCGGGATTGAGCACGCCATCTCTTCCGACGATATCTTTCACCTGAGCACTTATCCCAGGCGCATGGTGATTTTAGGTGGCGGCTATATTGGCTGTGAATTTGCCAGCCTGCTTGCCCGTTTAGGGGTTGAGGTGACTCAAATCATCCGCGGTGAGCAAATTTTGAAGGGCTTCGACGACGATTTACGCAATGAAGTGCAAATGGGCATGGAGCAGAGCGGGGTGAAGCTCATGCGCCAGAGCCAAATTACCGCCATCGAGAAAAATGGGGAGGCTGGCGTGGAAATTACCGTTCACGACAGCGCAGGGGATCACCACATGTTTGCTGATGCCGTTAGTCTGGCGGCCACCGGCCGCAAACCCAATGTCGAAAAGCTCGGCCTCGATTGCACCAGCATTAAGCTCAACGATGCCGACGCCATTCTAGTGGACGAACACCACCGCACGGCGGTCGAGCACATCTTCGCCATTGGGGATGTGACCGATCGCGTCAACCTAACCCCAGTGGCTATTAAGGAAGGGCGCATTCTAGCGGATACCTACTTTGGTAATAAGCCCGCAGTGATGGACTATGAAAACATTCCCACGGCCGTGTTTACCACGCCAGAGCTAGGCACCGTGGGTCTGAGCGAAACGGAAGCCAAGCAGATCTATGGGGAGTCGGCGATTAAGGTCTATCGCTCCCGCTTCCGCCCCATGTTCTACACCCTGCCCGATATCCAAACTAAGACCTTGATGAAGCTAGTGGTCCATGGGGAAACAGATCAGGTCTTGGGAGCCCATATGACCGGCGATGATGCGGCTGAAATCATCCAGTCGATCGCGATCGCCGTCAAGATGGGGGCCACTAAAGCCCAATTCGACGCGACCGTTGCCCTCCATCCCAGTGCCGCTGAGGAATTTGTCACAATGCGCTAGCCGCAGCCGCAGGCTAACGCCAACTATCAGTTTGCTCAGCCAAGGGGGAAGTCTTTGCTTTTCCCCTTGGCTGTTTTATTAGCCCAGCCAGGAACCAAACTGCCCGATGGAGCGAGAGTAGGGCTGCACTCAGTGTAAAGAGATTTTTTTGCTCGTAAAGCTAAGTTTCAGCAGGTTAAGAGGTCGGCGGAAAAATGTCCGACAGGTTTACATCCTGTGGAAGAGCCCAATGAATGGAGTTATTAATTAAGTTGATAGGGATTGCAAGGACCCATTTGTAATGAACCTCCAAGATCAAGACTCCATCGAGGCATTTAGAAGCCGACTAGAAATCCGTTTTCGCCGCGATCGCATCTAAAGACGCTGCAAAATTCTGCTGGGTGTTGTTATCGCCTCGACCCTATCGGTGTCGATTCCCTTTGGGTTGCGGGCCATTAGCAATACTTCCCCGACGCCCATCGAAGGCCCCGGTAAGTGGTACTTGAGCCTGCCCCAGACAGACATTTTCGACCAGGACCAAAATCTGTAGTGCCTTGTCCCCCCTGACGCGGCCCGAACTGGCGTTAAATGGGTAAAGTGTTTTAGCCATTTTGACCGTGTCAGACGCCAAACCCAGCCGATCGCTGGCCAAGATTGCCGGGGTGGTGGCCGCCGCCACGCTGATGAGTAAGCTGTTTGGCCTATTCCGCCAGCAGGCAATCGGGGCCGCTTTTGCGGTCGGGCCCGTGGCCGATGCCTACAGCTTTGCCTACGTGATTCCGGGCTTTTTGCTGATTTTGCTGGGGGGCATCAACGGCCCCTTCCACAGCGCGATCGTCAGCGTGGTGGCCAAGCGCAGACGCGAAGAGATTGGCCCCCTAGTGGAGTCTATCAGTACCCTGGTTGCCCTGGTGCTGGTGGTAGTGGCCGCTTTAATGGTGGTCTTTGCGGCCCCGGTGATTGATTTTGTGGCCCAGGGGCTAGAACCTGGGGATCTGACTCGGGCGATCGCCATTACTCAGCTGCGCATCATGGCTCCCATGGCGGTACTGGCCGGGCTAATTGGCATTGGGTCTGTCCCTTATACACATCTT
>PYEQ01000115.1 GCA_003017785.1 filamentous cyanobacterium CCP5
GGGGAATCCACGGTGGGCTCCGGTAAGATTTAAGCGTGCGATTGCAGGTGAATCCGACCATGGCGGTTTCTTCCCGCTCCTATCAAAGTCAGACCTTTCGCCGCCTGATGGCCGGATCCAGTCGCCTGTCCAGGTGGGGACGCAGACAGCTCCTTAACGCTACCCGGATCGCTAGCTGGAGCCTCCAGGTGGTGCTTTATCCCGTCTACGTGGGGTTTCAGACTACTCGCCTAGTCTACCGGCGGCTGCGGGCCAGTACAATCGGCTCCGGCCATCCCCCCTGGTTTCGATTCCTGGCAGGCCTGGGGATGAATCCTCCGGGCGATCGCGCTGCGGAAGCCCCCGCCCCAGACACCCCGATTCGCTACCTGATGGCCACCCTGCAGGGGTCGGCTCCTAAGGACAAAGCCCTGGCCGTGGGGTCCCCTCTGCCCCTGAGGTTAACCCGGCAAGGGCGCGCAATTGCCTGCAATCTAGCTGATCAGGCGATCGTTCTCGTGGGTCGTCAGGCCCAGGTAATTCCCCTCGATTCGGCCCAGCAAATTTATTTACAGGAACTAATCGCCTGGATACTGACCGACTACGCCTATCGCTGGTACCGGTACCACTGGCGAGAGCAGCTGCAACTCCCCCTTCCCCCGGCGGCCCCTCAACCCTTAGCCTGGCGTCCGGTCAGGCAGTTTCACCGACTTATGGGCTGGATGCAGCAGGCCACCGTGGCCGTCGCCATCAATCTGTTTCAAGAAAGCTACTGGCTGCCGACGCCCGTGGAGCCATTCCCAGATCCCCATCCCAGAGTCGGTCCGGTCCCTTTGTTCCGGGAACTGTCCCTTCCCTGGCGCCGTCACGATCCCACAGAGGAGAGCCCATCATCGTCCCTGGTCGATCAACAGGGGGCAGCACTGGTCCCCAATGACCCTCCTCCAGCCCCAGTCGAGACCCTGACTTTGACCAGCCCCGATTGGGTTGATACCGAGTTTGTGCTGGTCGGCTATGTCGACCATCCCCTAGTGGCAGTGCTGCGCTGGGTCGATCAGGTCCTGCTGTGGCTTGAAGCTAAAGCTCGACACTTTTGGCGACGGGTTCGGTTTTAAGCCTTGCGCCACGGCGGTGGACAGCTCGGTACGGGGATCGTTTGGCGATATAATGCTTTGACAATGCCTGATTTTCTATGGAGAGCCGTCGATGCTAACGCTCAAAATTGTTGTTTATCTAGTGGTTGCTTTCTTTGTGGGCCTGTTTATCTTTGGCTTCCTTAGTGGCGACCCCTCCCGTAACCCTGGCCGTCAAGACCTTGAATAGACCTGGTAGCCAGCTGGTCTTTGCGGCCCATGGCCGTAGTCAAAGCCCGCCAAGCGGGCTTTAATTTTTGGTGGTCTTACCGCGCCCATGCCCTTTCTGCTCCCCCCATCGGACCTGCCCCCAGCTGTGGAAATCGCCTACCCGGCTCCCCAGTCCCATCGAGATATGGCAGGACTGACAACTCCCTCCAACGGTTCAGACTGGCTGACGGCCCAGAGGTTGCTCAACTCTGGCGAGGTTGACAGCGAATGGCAGGATGGCCAGGTGCCAACCGGACCTTTAGGCGTGTCAGGGGTTGAGGGTCTGACTGCGGAAGCTCCTTTATCCCTGGGTCTGTCTGGAGAGGATGGTTCTGATGAGGACGCCATGGGCAGTTCCGAGGCTCCTCTGCTGGTTAGGCTGCGGGCCGATCGCCAGAATTTCAGCCTGCCAGATCAGACGGTGAGCGCCGCTGGCAGCGTCCAGGCCCAGTTTGCCGATGCCCAGCTGCAGTCGGAGCAGCTCTGGGTGAATTTGTCGAATCGAGTCGCCCGGGCAGACGGGGACGTGGTGTACAGCCGTGGCAGTCAGGTGATTGCTGGCGATCGCGTGATCTACAACCTCACCCAGGGGTCGGGGTTCGTCACCGATGCCCGGGGTTCACTGTTACTAACAGAATCCAATGACGATTTTGACACCGGACTCCCCACCGACCCGGCGGTACTGCCTCCCCTAGAAACTTCCCTGCAGCCGGAGGGCACCGTCAGCGACGTTACCAGCTCCGGGGGCCTGGTCATCGGCACTGACGATCGCCCGATTCAGGGGGGGGAAGGGGGCAATCTGCGGCGGCTGCGGTTTGAGGCCGATCGGGTCAATTTTGATGCGGATACCCTAGTGGCTGAGGGTGTGCGCCTCACCAACGATCCGTTTTCGCCCCCGGAAATCGAGTTTCGCAGCGATCGCGCCACCCTTACCCCCATCGATGCCAACCAGGACGAGCTGGTGCTCGAAAATGCCCGGGTGGTTTTCGACGATGCCTTTTCTCTGCCCCTGCTGCGATCGCGTTTTACCCTCCAGCGGGGAGCCATCAACACCGACGAACTGAACCCCCTGCCCACGGGCATCGGCATCGATGGTCGCGATCGCGACGGCCTGTTTATTGAGCGGGAATTCGTGTTTGATGCTCCGGGGAGTTTTCGCCTCAGCCTAGTCCCCCAGTTTTTTGTGGGTCGCTGGGTGGGGGAGTCGAATGTAGACGTGGGGGACCTGGCCAACTATGGCCTGGTCAGCCGATTAGCTGGCCGGGTCGGGCCCCGCACCCGAGTCCGGGCCGTGGCCAGCCTGTCCGGGCTAGACCTGGCCAATCTGGATGAGCGGCTACGGGCCAGCGTCCGGGCCGAGCAGCGGCTGGGAAATCACCGGCTCAATTTGGAGTACAGCTACCGCGATCGCCTATTCAATGGCTCCCTCGGCTTTCAAGACGTGCAGACTAGCCTCGGGGCCGTGCTTCTATCCCCCCCGGAGATTCAGCTGGGGAACACTCAAATCTCCCTCAGCTATCAGCTTGCCGCCCAGTACATCGTCGCCACCACGGATCGCCCTGAGCTGCTTTCCTCCAACAACAACCAGCTGGCCAATCTGTTTCGATTCCAGGCCAGTGCTGCCCTCGGTCGCCGCTTTCGCCTGTGGACAGGGACAGGGTTGCCGGCTACTCCGGAGGCCGGGCTGCGCTACTCCCCCCGACCGGTGGTACCCTATTTGGACTTAATCACCGGTCTGCGGGGCGTAGCCACCTACTACACCAGCGACGATGTGCAAGAGTCTCTGGCCGCTACCGTCGGTGCGGAGCTGCAGCTGGGGCATTTTTCACGTCCCTACCTGGACTACACCCGCCTCAATCTCACCTACACCCAGTCATTTGTGGGGGGCGGCACCTCTCCCTTTCTGTTTGACCGCGACGTGGACACCAACGTGCTCTCCGCCGGGATTGTCCAGCAGGTGTATGGACCGTTTCGAGTCGGCGTGCAAACCTCTATCAACCTGGATACCGGAGAAGAGGTCAACACCGACCTGATTTTTGAATACAGTCGTCGCGCCTATGGCCTGGTGTTGCAATACAACCCGGTGCAAACCACCGGGTTTTTGGGCTTGCGCCTCAGCGATTTTGACTGGACGGGCCGCACCAACCGCTTTGACAGCCAGGTTCAGGGCGGTGTTGTACGCTAAGGCCGGGGACGTCCTGCAGACAGCCCTGGGAGATTATCAAGCTAGCCAACTGTAAAGGTTAAACTGGCATTAGATCCTATATAGATTTTTGCTTCAGCGGACGTTAAACCGACGTCTTCTTGTCATGGTTGCTTCGCCGCAGATTACAGAAATTCGCCAGCTACTCGCAGACTACAGCTTCGACGCGGGCAACGAAGACGTCAATCTGCTGGTGGCAGAATGGCTCCAGCAGGCCGATTCGAATTTAATTCATCAGGCCATTATTGAGGCCCTGTATCAGGGTCGCTACAAGGTTGTATCAGTGGGGCAAATTCTCAACCTCTGGAAGCGAAGAGGGGGGCCATTGCGCCACTACACCCGGGAGTTTGAATCAATTATTCTGGGGCCCAGTAACCTGCCAGACTTTTCTGAATCCCCCGACGAATCAGTGACTCCGCCCTTACCCCCCCGCTCTCAGCCGCCCCAAGATCTTTCAGAACCTGACAAGACCGCCGACACCATTTGTCCATTTGTCCCCGAGTCTCCAGAGTCAGATCAGTACCACCGCCTACAGGCGTTTGCCCGCAGCATGGTCAATCCCTGAGGCTTTCAGTCAGTGGCTCGGCAATGGCTATGGGATCGAGTGATGTTGGCGCGCCGCTGGAGAGTCTTAGGCCTAAAGGCCATGGACATCAGCGATCGAGAAACTCAAAAAGTCACCGAATCATGACATATTGATCCCCGCAACGGTCATGATTCGGTGAAGTTGGCGAATTTCATTGATCCCAATCCCTTGATCCCCAGGATTTTTTTTGCAATTATGATTCCTGAGCTTGATCCCCAAGGGATGAAAACGTTGTGGCTTCATAACAAACCTGTGGCGATGACGATCCCCGACTGGGGTAGGCCCTTGAGTTTGACCGGCTAGCTGCCCTGGTGCCATTCGCACTAAGGGGTTCTCAAGATCTCTGTTTCCGTCACCTTTTTTCGTCACCTAAGGAGACCTGTTATGACTTCCCCCCGTCCTCCCCTTGAAGAGATGACCCTGCGGCAGTTGCGCAAAGTCGCCAGTGAATATGAAGTATCCCGCTACAGCCGGATGCGCAAGTCTGAGCTGATTGCTGCCATCGAGGAAATTGACGCCCGGCGCAGTGGCACTGTTTCAACCTCCGCCGTTGGATCTGCTCCCGAGCCCGTAGTGGCGGCTGCAAAAGCCCAGGCAGCTGGACCCTCTCCGGTGGCCAAGTCCGAGTATAGTCCTGAAGTGCTGGCGACCGTTGACGAGGGCATGCCCGATTTACCCAGTGGCTACGGCGAAAGCCGAATCGTGCTGATGCCCCGCGATCCGCAGTGGGCCTACTGCTACTGGGATATTCCCAATGAGCATAGGCAAGAGCTGCGCCAGCAAGGGGGCATGCGTCTGGCCCTGCGGTTCTACGACGTTACCGATATTGACATTAGCTATCAGAGTCCCCACAGCCTGCAGCAGTACGAATGCGACGAAATGGCCCGGGAATGGTACGTGCCGGTGCCGGTGAGCGATCGCGACTATGTAGCCGAGATTGGCTATGTCTGCTACGACGGTCGCTGGCTGGTGCTGGCCCGTTCTTTCCCCGTACATGTGCCGCCGGTCTATCCCTCTGACTGGATCGAAGACCACTTCATGACAGTGGATTGGAGTGCGGATCTGCGGGGTAAGACGCTGATGAATCTGACCAGCCCCCCCCGCCGCGATGCCGCTGGCAACCCCATCTACGACGAGATCTTTGGCATGGCTGAGTCCGTCGAAGCCCAACGGGTTGCCGGATCCCTATTTGGCTCCATGCAGCACATGCCAGGCTCTATGGCTCCTGAACAGGCGGTCAGCTCCTACGTGTTCCCCTCTGGAGCGGGTCTGTGGGCCATTCCTGGTGCCCCCGGTGTGGGTGCTCCCAACATGTCGGGGCTGACCATGTCTGGAGCCGGCCTGGGTTTCTCCGCCTCTGCTCCCCCGGTGCGCTCCCGCAAGTTCTGGCTGATTGCCGACGCGGAGCTGATTGTCTACGGCGCTACGGAGCCCGATGCCACGGTCACCATTGGCGGCCAGCCCATCAAGCTCAACCCCGATGGCACCTTCCGCTTCCAGATGTCTTTCCAGGATGGGCTGATCGACTACCCGATCATGGCGGTGGCCGCCGACGGAGAGCAGACCCGCAACATCCATATGAAGTTCACCCGCGAGACCCCTTCTCGGCGCACCAACACCAAGGAAGAAGCGGTCGAGGAATGGTTCGCATAGCGTTTGCTTAGCTGCAAATCACAACGACTAGGGCGCCTTCGGGTGCCCTTTTTTGTCGGTGTCTGTGCCTCCTATAGGGGCCGAGGGGCAGCGCCCAACAGCGTGAAGCGGGGCGATCGCTCCTGGGTCTGTTTCGGTGTCTATCGATCGCCTGATTTTTGCTGGCCTCTGGTTAAATTGCTTCACAGGTATCCCAGAATCATTAAAGATGGTAAGAGCGAGAACGCGCCTGCGGCGTCCAGAGCTTGCTCTGCCCTCGGCGATCCCGATCGCATCCCCAAGCGTCTTCCCTAACGCACCTTCATATAGCCAGCTATTAGGACCTCACCCATATGACCAGCTTCCCAATTGACCTGAGTACCTACAAGCCAGTCAGCCTCGACCCCAGCAACAGCACCCTAACGGACGAGCAGCGCAGCGCGCTTCAGTACAACATTCAGCTCTGCCGCGACGCGATTATTTTCTTTACCGCTACCGGAGCAGCCCACGGCGTGGGTGGCCACACCGGCGGTCCCTATGACACGGTGCCTGAGGTGATGATCCTGGATGCCCTGTTCCGGGGTAGCCCCGATCAGTTTGTACCCACGTTCTTTGACGAGGCCGGTCACCGGGTGGCTACCCAGTACCTGATGGCGGCGATCGCTGGCGACCTGCCTGCCGAACAGCTGATGAGCTACCGCCTGGCCCATTCCAAGCTGCCGGGCCACCCTGAGCTGGGCCTTACCCCTGGCGTCAAGTTCAGCTCCGGTCGTCTCGGCCACATGTGGCCTTTTGTCAACGGTGTGGCCCTGGCCAATCCTGGTAAGGTCACTTTCTGCTTAGGATCCGACGGCTCCCAGCAGGAGGGCAACGACGCCGAAGCCGCCCGTCTGGCGGTGGCCCAGCACCTCAACGTCAAGCTACTGATTGACGACAACGACGTCACCATTGCCGGTCATCCCTCCAGCTATCTGGGGGGCTTCAGCGTGCGCCAGACCCTAGAAGGCCATGGTCTGAAGGTGCTGGAAGGGGACGGCGAAGATCTCGACGGCCTGTACGCCCGCATCTGCGAAGCGATCAACACCCCCGGTCCGGTGGCGGTGGTGAACAAGCGCTCCATGGCGGTGGGTATCGAGGGCATCGAGGGCTCCACCCATGGCCACGACGTGATTCCGGTGGATGCGGCGATTAAGTACCTCGAGTCGAAGGGGCGCACCGAGGCAGCGAATATTCTCAAAGACATTGAGAAGCCCAAAAACACTTATCAGTTCTTAGGCTCTAGCGACAAAGTGGGCTCCAACCGCAATGTCTTCGGCGAGGCCATGGTGGAAGTCCTCGGAGCCATGAACGAAGCCGATCGCAAAAACAACGTGCTGGTTGTCGACAACGACTTGGAAGGATCCTGCGGTCTGACCCAAATCCGCAAGGCCTATCCAGAGGTCTTCGTCAGCGGTGGCATCCAGGAGCGGGGCAACCTCTCCGCGGCGGCTGGTTTCGGCATGGTCAAGGGCAAGCAGGGGGTCTACGGCACCTTTAGCGCTTTCCTGGAGATGGCGATTTCTGAAATCACCATGGCCCGGTTGAACTACTCCAACCTGCTCTGCCACTACTCCCACTCCGGCATTGACGACATGGCCGATAACACCTGTCATTTCGGCCTCAACAACATGTTTGCCGACAACGGCCTGGACGACGGCTATGAAACCCGGCTCTATTTCCCGGCTGATGCCAATCAGATGCGGGCGGTGGTGAAGAAGGTCTTTGGTGATCCGGGGCTGCGGTTTATCTTTTCGACCCGCTCTAAAGTGCCGATGATTCTGGATACCGCTGGCGAAGACATGTTTGGCGGCAGCTATACCTTTACCCCTGGCAAAGATGAGCTGGTGCGGGAAGGCTCGGCAGGCTACATCGTCACCTTCGGGGACTCCCTGTATCGGGCCCTGGATGCGGTGGAGCGGCTGAAGCAAGAGGGGATTGAAGTGGGCCTGATCAACAAGCCTACCCTCAACCTGGTGGACGAAGAGATGATGGCAAAGATCGGCAAGGCCCCGTTCGTGCTAGTCACAGAAGCCTTTAACCGCCGTACCGGCCTGGGTAGCCGCTTTGGTTCCTGGCTGCTGGAGCGGGGCTATACTCCCAAGTTTGCCCACCTTGGCACCCACGAAGAAGGCTGTGGCGGCCTGTGGGAGCAGTATCCCCACCAGGGCATCGACCCCGAGGGGATTATGAAAACGGTGAAGGAACTGGTGAAGTAGATATCCCTGTCGTGCATCGCTTTGAATAAAGCAGACTCCCTGGAGAGCTTGTCTCCAGGGAGTCCCTTTTATGTAAAAGCTTCAACCAGTGGGAATGCCTATGAGCCTTGCTCAACAAGCACTTGACGGGCCTGGCGGATTTCGTCATCGCTGCCGGAAACTTCGACCCGGAAGCGGCGAGGAATGTCAGGATTGCCTTTGAGTTTTTGCTCAGGCAGATGGTTGTTGCGAATGCGGCGGGCAAACAGCGCGCCCATGATTGCCCCGACGGAGGTGAGGCCGATAATCACCAGCTGACCGGGCAGCAGAGTATTAGTCGGAAAGTAGAACCCCTGAACGATCGCTAGAATCGCCCCAACGGTGCCGCCTAAAAAAGCGCCCGTGACCAGACCGGCCTCTGAACCGACGGTGGTGCCCTGGGCGGCGACTTCGTTGTAGACGGTGACGTCGTCGTTGATCATCACTTGATCCCTGTTGATGCCAGCAGACTCAACTGCCTGCTTAAAGTCTTGAGCTTCCTGGCGAGTCGAAAAATTGCCGATAATTTCTTTTTGAAGGGTAGCCATAGAGAATCCTCTAACTGCATTGTGCGCTACCCGCCATAAGTAAATGACCGTGGGCGATCGCGCACTACCTTGATTGTGGTGATCACCGCTCGAAAGATTATCCGTTGGGAGAATGATATTTGGGAGCAGCCCGCGTCCCCCCATATGAGTAGGGCTCCATTTAATAGGGCCCTGCCCACGATTCCCTAGTCCGCCGAAGATTCCTGGGGGCGGGTCAGCCGTCGCAGCCAGGGCGATCGACTGATTTTTTGAACCACCATGGCGCTGCCAGTCACCAGCATCCACAGCAGTCCCAGCCCGTTGAACAGCACGTAAAACGGCTCCAGGGTATCCCCCAGGTATTCCCCTTCGTGGATGGTCATCAGCCAGTGCACCTGGTCCCGTTCTAGGCCAAACCAGTCCTTGCTCAAGCGGTAGGACACGCCGGTGAAGACAGTTACAAACAGGGGCAGTAAAACGATGGGGGCCACCGTGCTATGGAGGGCCCGAAGTTTACGCAGAGCCATAGAAAATTGAGGCTAACGGCAGGATTACCTTAATGGTTACATGATCGGTGAAAAGAGCAGTCCAGGTATGGCCAGTGAACCACTGGTTTGGCCCCTTGCGCGCCGGGCAGTGCTCCAGTGATCGGCTTTTGGCCAATATCTATGTCCTAATCTGCCCGACCAACCCCATAGGAGGCGGCAGCTGACAAACGGCCGCATCAGCTTTCTCCCCAAAACTGGTCCAGATCCATCCGGGCCAGTTCCTGCTGAAAGTCTTGAAAATATTCGGCCTGGGTGATTTGGTTGACTTCTTGCCGCAGCCTGGACTGATTGATTTCAATTTCCAGACTGCTGACCCGCTGCTGGTACAGGGCTTCCCGCTGCTGCATCTCCCGGGCCAGGTGCTGAAACATCCGGGCGAGGCGGCCCAGCTCATCCGGACGCGCCGCCAGTTCATCTAGATCTTCGGCTATAAAGTCTCCCGTCTCCAGGTCGGCGGCCGCCTGGGTGACCCGGTTCACCTGGCTGAGGTACTGCTGCATCTGCTGATTGTGCCGCCGCAGCTCGGCTTCTATCTGCTGGCGAGCAGATGCAGACTGACAAATCCGGGCGTACATAGCCTGGAAGGTGTTGATCACTTCCCCGAGCTCATCTCGACGCTGGATCCGGCTAGAGGCAAATTCGGCCTGAAAGTCCTCACCGCACACCGACTCCCCAGCCTTGGCCAGGTCCTGACGCAAGATCAGAATGGGGCGAATCAGGCTGGGCCATAGGACCACCATCATCACCAGGGTGACGATCGCCGATATCCCCAGGGTCAACATCGCCAGCTGCCCCCTGTAGGCCCATAGTTCTGCCTGGATGCCCTGGGCGTCGTGGCTGATCAAGATGGTGTGCTCGCCATCGGGTAGATCCACAGGCCCAGTCACGTTTAGCTGGGAGCCCTGGAGCCGACCGGTGCGAGCCAGTTCTGCGGCGGTGAGGTTCGGAGGCTGGCCGAAGGTGCCCACCACTGAGCCATTGGGCCCATACACCGCCCCACCGACAGCGGTTTCTAGCATGGAGCTGCCATAGAGCTGGCGCACCTGCTGTAGGAGTTCCTGGCCGGTCGCCTGGGGATAGGTTTCGATAATCCAGTCGACCTTGCCGTCCGAGACCGCTTCTAGCTGCTGGCTGAGCTCCCGCTGACGTTTCTCACCAGCGGGCACCATCAGGGCAGCGCTCACCAGGCTAATACTGAGAAAAACCCAGACCACGATGCGCCAGGACAGCC
>PYEQ01000116.1 GCA_003017785.1 filamentous cyanobacterium CCP5
CCCCACTTACAACTGGGAAGTACTGGGAGAACGTAACTTCCACTGGTGGCTGCAGCGACTGCGCGCCATCCTCGACTACGTAGATTTTATTCGGGTTGATCACTTTCGAGGCTTTCAAGCCTACTGGGCGGTTGAAGAAGGAGAAACCACCGCCATTAACGGCCAATGGATTGAGGCCCCCGGCGAAGCCCTCTTCAAAACCATTAAACAAGAACTGGGAACGCTGCCGATTCTGGCAGAAGACTTAGGGGTAATCACCCCCGAAGTTGAGGCCCTGAGAGATCAGTTCGGCTTTCCAGGCATGAAAATTTTGCAGTTTGCCTTCGGCGACCACAACAACAACCCCTATCTGCCGTTTAACTTTGTGCGCAACTGCGTTGTCTACACGGGTACCCACGATAATGACACCACCGTCGGCTGGTTTGACCAAGCTGACGACTATACCCGAAGCCGCCTAGAGCGCTATTTGGGCTGCTTCAGCGCCGATGGCATCCACTGGGACATGATTCGGATGGCGTTGACGTCCGTTGCCGATCTGGCCATTATCCCCCTCCAGGACCTATTAGGGCTTGGCAGCGAAGACCGGATGAATTCTCCTGGCAAGGCAGAAGGCAACTGGGACTGGCGCTATCACCCTGATTCCCTTAACGAAGAGTTGCGAGAAAAGCTGCGGGAACTAGTGCGCTTAACCAACCGGGCACCGGCCCACTGGGAATAGACTCAAGCAACGCTGGCTTCTTGAATGGGGTTTTGAGCGGAGAGGTCTAAAACTGGAAAAGCCGCTAATGGCATACGCACATCGATCCAAAGACTGTAGACCTGAGAATCATGGGTGCTAATAACTACGCGGCCTTGGGTGCTTAACTCGCAGCCTCGCTCAAACGCCTTAGCCCTATCTCCACCACCATAGACCCGCAACAGCTTATAGAAGTGACCTTCAAATGCCATACCCTCATACAGTGAGTGGTCATTTAAGAACTTAAAACGCTTGGCTTGGGTATCAGGGATGATGGCAGGGAAAGACATGTAAGTAGAACGGCTAACTTTAAAGAAGCGGGCATAGATTGTTAACGATTGTTAATAATCATACCATGAACGATTTTTCCCGTATGCGCACAATGACTTAGCACAGCCTAAGTTACGCAATCTTGCCTGAAATTTTGCAATTGTAGGTTGGAGGGCATTGATTTTGGGAATAGGAATAGCCCCGTTTCGATCAGTCTTCAACAGTACAATCAATAAAAAATCTATCCAACGGTAGATAACATTTGCTGCTGGATTGCTCCGTCTCCACTGAAGCGAATTCCCTTCATCAAGATGTCAGTCACGGAAATAATACCTAGCAGCCTGCCATCGGCCACCACAGGGGCGCGCTGCGTACCTGAATCAGCAAACAGCAGGGCAGCTGCTTTGATAGTGAGGTCTGGAGAGACACCAATACAGGGCTGACGCATGATGTCTTGAACAATAACCCGAGAAGAATCCAATTCTCGAGCTACGACCTTGAAGACAATATCCTGCTCGGTGACAATGCCGTAAGGTAAATCCTGCTGCCGCCTTTCCACGATCAAAGCTCGCAACTGGGTCCGCTGCATGAGCCGAGTGGCTTCAGCAACCGTGGCAGAGCTAGAAATCGTGTGAACGGCCTCAGTCATGAGATCAGCTACGGTCAGCATCAGCATTCTCCTGAGTCTTTGCATGATTAATGGATTTATCCACAGGCCGGCTATCCTGCGACGAAGCTTGGCCCCAGCCTGGTAGAACCACCTCTTGTGTCGCCGGATACCTTTATTTATCCTGCCTCGGGTCTTGCCAACATGGAGGATTCTTGGCGTTTTTTTCAACTTTCTTACAGGAGCAAACAGATAACCTAGCTGGAGAATGGTGCTCGGCTTTTTGACTCCCTATCTCCCATCGCCTTCAGGGTCTGCGGTTGACCACTGATACCCTCAGATTTCGGCTGGCGTGATTGGGCCTGGGCTGATCGAACCACTTTGCAGGCAGTCGCGACTGCCTGATTGAAGCTACTAGGGTTAACGATTCAGTCACAATAGATAAGCAACGGTAATTTGGTGTTGACTGCGATTCCTATGGCCACATTCTTGCGTCCCCTCAGCTATCAGTACCAGTGGCTTTACGACACCATTTCTCGGACGGCAGCCCTCATGGTTGGCGGTGAGAAGCGGTTTAGCCACCTGGCCCTGCGGGGAATTGAGCTGACGTCCGATATGCAGATGCTCGATCTCTGCTGCGGCAGCGGCCAGACAACCCGATTCTTGGTAGATTACGCTGACCATGTTACGGGCCTGGATGCCTCCCCCCTGTCGGTCCGGCGCGCTCAAGCCAATGTTCCCGAAGCAAAATTTGTCGAAGGCTGGGCAGAAGATATGCCCCTAGCCGATGGCAGCTTTGATCTGGTCCATACCAGTGCTGCCATGCACGAAATGCGGCCCGAGCAGCGGCAGGCAATTTTCAGGGAATCCTGGCGAGTACTCAAACCAGGCGGAATATTCACGATGGTGGATTTTCACCGCCCGCAAAACCCAATCTTTTGGCCGGGGCTGGCGGTGTTTTTGTGGCTGTTTGAAACAGAAACCGCCTGGCAGCTACTCGAAACCGACGTGGTTGGACAGCTACGGCAGGCTGGTTTTGAGGTGGATGAGCCCACGCTCTATGCAGGCGGCAGCTTGCAGGTGATCCAGGGAATCAAGCCAGCCTAGGAGTAGCTAGTTTACCGATTCAAGAGAAAGTCGCGACGATTCTCACCATCGGTGGTAACCTCTTCGCCATCTGCCTCAGGATTAAACAGGGCGCGAATGCTTTCGACATCCTGGCGGAGATCGCGGGCTACGCTGATCGCCTCTCGGGCATCGATAATCAGCAGGCGACCTTCGAGGTTTTGCAGCACTTCGATCACCGACACCTTACCGTCAGCGGCGGCGGCGATCGCGGCATTTCTCAAGGCCAGCCAGCCAGCAATGTCAGAATCCGGTAGCTCAAGGGCACCCGCCACTAGCTCAAAAAAGGCATTACCAACGAAGGAGTTCACCGCCCGATCAAACACCTGGCGATCCACGTCCCATTCTGCCCCAAGCACGGCCTGGGCGATCGTGTTCTCAATCTTGAGCAGATCCAACAGCGACTGAATCTCACGGGAGGCCCGGTTGCTAGTGACCAGGGCTTCAAAGTCCTCAAGGGGCAGTGATCGCATTTGCAAACTGCCGTAGGTCAGCTGCACCGACTCCACCGCCCTTGCTGCCGGAGCTTGAAAAGCAATTCCCGACGTAACCGCTAGCAGCAAGCCATAGTAGGGAATGCAGCGCCAGGGTTGAGAGATACGGGTAGCCAGCGACATGTCGAACTCCAAAAGCAGGGGTAAGAGTTTAGACAGCTAACCTAGCGTAAAAGTTTCGAGATCAGCCGGGGCAGAGGCGGAAGGAGTTCTCACCATCTGGCGGATGGATCGCTCTGACGAGGAGCTTCTCGATCGCCTGCTGAGGCGGGGCCGATCCTGGGTTGAGGACTTTTGCAGACCAATGCCAACATTATTCCGGAAGTCCGAGAGACGGTTCTGCCAGCCCCTTCTCTCCCCGACGAATAGGCCTGTTCTTAAAACCAGGCGGCTATGTGGGCCTCAATCGCCGTTCAGAAATGGATGCCTGGGAAGAAGACAGCCGCACGGAAACCGACAAGCACCTGGACGGTTCCGAAACCCGCAGAACCACCTACACCTATCGCCATACCTGGCAGGAAGACCCGGAAAACTCCGCCCACTTTGAGCGATCGCAGGCCCATTACACCCCCCCTTAAATCCGTCTCTAGTAAAACCTTTCACGTGAGCGTCCCCAAGCTAGGGGACTACGACTTAAATTTGTCTGGCTTGAAGTTTCCGACCCCCGATGGAGTGCCCTTAAGTTCAGAAAATCTGGTACCTGACACCCAGGCAAGGCTGATGGAGAACTACCTGTTTGTCGGCCAGGGCACGTTGCACAATCCGGCGATCAGCGATGTACGGATTCGCTACGAAGCCTTGAGCAATGGAATTCAGGCGACGGTATTAGCGGCCCTCGCTCCCGAAACAACCCTGAAGCCTCACCTCGGCCCCCGCAACCTCTCAATTTACAGACTGTTTGCAGGGAGTCGGGCAGAGGCGATCGCCACCCCCTCCAGGGAGCACACAATCATGACCTGGTCGCTGCAGGGGGCGGATTCATGATCCTGGGGATGGGGATGCTGATGGCTTTAGAACCGTTGAACATGCTGATCAGCCCCGTACCCTTTGTGGGCGGCCTCACCGGAAGACATAGAACTCCGCTTTCTTGCTCCCTCTGAGGGAGCGATCAACCTCAATAACGGGTCTCCCTCTGGGAGTAAGCCATCAGCGCAATATTTGCTCCCGTGGTGCTGCTTGCTGTCGCTGTCGCTGTTGCTGCTTCATCAGCAAAAAGCCCATGGCCAGCCAGAACACCAGCAGTCCCCCGGTAATCAGCAGCAAACCGCCTAACCCGAACCGCACAATCAGGGCTGGGGCCGCTGCCGTAAATAAGCCACCGCCCACGATCGGCTCAAAAAATAGCTGCTTGTAGGCGAAGCTCTCAAACGCGCCAGAGTCATTGTGGGGATCCACCATCCGCAGCAGCAAAATGCCGGTGGCGGTCACGCCCATGGACTGGCCCATGTCGCCGATACCTTTCTCAAACCAGTGGTCGGGGAAAATGCGCGGAGCGTAGTAGAGAAAGAACAGGACGTTCCAGGAGATGCCGACGACGCTGAGGATAACGAATACGCCGAGGTTGCTGCCGATCACCAGCAGGGAAATCGAGGCGATCGCCGTCACCACCACCACGTCCAGGGCCAAACCGGCAATGTTCTTCATCAGCGGCTGAATCACTAGCGGGGCCAGTCCTAGCCTGACCAGGGCCATCTGCACCAAAATCCCCCCCACTAGAGCCATCGGGAAGAGGGGCACGTAGGCCATAATCTCAAACCCCGTGGTACCCCAGGTGACGGATTCAATCCAGATCAGCCCCTGAAGAATCAGCCAGCCGACAATAATGGCAATGCCGACGATGCCGAAGTTGATGGATAGGGGATCGATCAGCAGTCCTCGCATCAGTTCGGCCCGCCGAGCCCGCACCTCTGGAGTTTCTGTATGGGTCATTTCAGGAATGCCATCCAGGTCTTCCACATCGTGGGCACCCGACTCTACGAAATTCCGGCGGCGGCCCCAGTCGGCCAAAGCCGTTCCCGCCACGATGCCCGAAACGATGCCTACGGTGGCCAGTCCCAGGGCCAGGTCGGCCCCTTCTGGAAAGCCGAGCTCGACTAGAGTATCGGCCATGCCGCCAGCGGTGCCGTGCCCGCCTTCAAAGCCAATTTCGATCAGGGCCGCCGAGATTGGGTTCGCCCCAAACAGCGGGATCAAGACCAGCATGGTGACCAGAGCCCCCAGCACGTACTGGCCCCAAGCCAGGGTTTGCCCAAAGACTACCTGAGGCGCGGCCTTGCGCCAGATGGATCGGGGACTGGGGATGGTCTCCCCTAGAAACAGGGCAGCGAACACAATGTTGATAAAAATGCCCGGCGACTGGGCCCAGACCGTACGAATGGGTTCAGTAAACAGGCCTCCGGAGAGCCAGATATCATCTCCGCCAAGGGATGTGGCGATCGCCCCCAGCACCTGGGGTCCGAGGATTAAAGCAATGGCTCCAGCCACAATTGATTCAGGCAGGTAGAGCCGTTGAATCCAGCGGAATTTTTGCTTCATGAACCGCCCTGCCAGGATCAGCAGCGCAATCAAAATGAACGCAAAGAAAACGTCTTTAAGAGTGAACATGATCGGGCAAGTTGTAGCGACCTATAGCCCCAAAGCAACCTGGACTATGAAGTCACGTTACCGGTATCCCAGCCGAAAATCTGAGGAACTCGATACGGTTTTAGCCGTCGTCCCCCATTCTGCCTGGGAGGGTATGGTAAAAGGCGTAATTGACGCCTGAGGTTTCTATGACTCTCCTTTCTGCACTGGCAGCGATCGCTCTCTGGCTATGGCCCGTAGCTCTGACGGCGATCGCCGCACCAATGCCTCAGGTTGCCGGTGCCATCCCTGGCTTGTCTCAAGTCTTTGCTGGGAACCCCCCTGAGCTAGGGCTACACGACGGTCAGCTCTCTCCCTGTCCAGACACTCCTAACTGCGTGGTCAGCCAGGGAGCAAATGAAGCCCATGCCATTGCTCCGATCACCTATACCGGTGGCCGTGATGCCGCTCGAGATCTGCTGATCAAGGTGATCGGCGTCGTGCCCCGCAGTGAAATTGTCGCCCAAAGGGACAACTACATTCGGGTGAAATCAGAGAGTCGGATTATGGGTTTTGTAGACGACACCGAGTTTTACTTTCCCGAGGGTGATTCGGTTATTCACGTTCGTGCCGCTGCCAGACTTGGCAAGTCGGACCTCGGGGTCAACCGGCGGCGGCTAGAGCAGATTCGCCTAGCGCTTCATGACCTCGGTCTTTGATCGAAAGGGATGTAGTTCTCTACCTGGGACTGGTTGCGCTAAAGCTGGCTTGATTTTTTCCCAGGGTCAGGGCCAGATGCCCGAAATCGGCTTGAGTCGAGGCTCAGGATGTCATTAAGTCCCTTAATACTTCCAGGCTGAAGCGAGCTGAAAGGGTGTAGTGATGCTCTGGTCCCAGTAGACGCTCCCATAGGCATAGGGCTTCCTCCATTAGCGGCTCTGCCCGGTGAAATAACTCCTGATTGGCATACAGCACAGCCAAATTATTCAGGCTGGCAGCCACATCTGGATGCTCAGTGCCAAAAAGCTCTCTCCTAATCGCTAAGGCCTCTTCGTACAAGGGAGCGGCCTCTCCATAGCGCCCCTGGGAATCATACAACAGCGCTAAATTGTTCAGGCTGGTAGCAACATCTGAATGCGAATTGCCCATCAATTTTTGGCGCAACACCAGAGCTGCTTGGAACAGAGATTCTGCTTCGCTGATATGCCCGATCGCCTGATAGGAACCTGCAAGGTTGTTCAGGCTAACAGCCACGTCAGGATGATCATCGCCAAAGAGCTGCTGACGCAGGGTTAGCGACTGTCGGAACAGTGGTACAGCTTCATCGTGGCGTCCTACCCACTGGTACAGGCCGCCCAGATTATTGAGGCTCGTGGCGACGTCCTGATGGGCTTCCCCTAAGATTTGTCGCCGTAGTTCTAGAGCTTCTTTGTATAACGGCTCTGCTTTGTCCAAACGCCCCAGAGTTTGATATAGACTGCCTAGATGGTCGAGACTAGCAGCCACGTCAATGTGCTCGTTCCCAAACAGCTGTCTTCTCAAGGCCAAGGCCTCCTGATGGAGCGACTCTGCCGCCTGGTAGCGTTGTTGGGATTCAGACACCAGGGCAAGATTGTTGAGGCTCGTAGCCACATCCGGATGATCGCTGCCTAAAACCTGTTTTACCAATGCCAAAGCTTCTTGAAAGAGAGGTTCTGCCTGGTCATGTCGTCCCTGACGGTGATACACGATTCCCAGATTATTGAGGCTATTGGCGATGTCTGGATGCCTATCACCCAACCGCCGCTTTCTGAGCCCCAGGGCTTCTTGATATAGAGGCTCAGCCTTGTAGTAGAGCTCCTGAAAGCGGTACAGATCTGCCAGACTGCTCAGGCTAGCGGCAAAAGCGGGATGTTCTTGGCCAAACCGATTTTTAGTGATGGTGAGGCAAGTTTGCCACCAAAGTTCAGCGGCTCCGTAAGCTCCCTGGCCCGTGTAATAGCGGCCAACCGCCACAAAGGGACACAGCAGAGCCTCCTCTTCGCCCTCTAGGCTGTCTTGCCAGGTGACAGCCGCCTCTTTGATGTGAGGGATGAGGGAAACCAAGTCGGAGAGATTGCTGCGGATGAAGTCCTCTTTCATCGGTCGCGTGATTTCCACGATCGCTCCACAATAATCTCGCTTCAGATCCTCAGCCCAGTCTGCTTGCCGCAATTGTGCGCCTAAAAATAGCCGGACCAGGGGATGCAGCTGATAGCAATCCGCCTGATTGGAAACCCTGCGCAGCAACCCCCAGGGCAGGAGCCCGCAATCGCGCCAGCTTGTCAGCCGCCGAGTATCGACATCTGCCCAGCAGGCTTGCACTACCTCCCAGGGAATAGACCCAGGGGCAAACAAGCTCAGCAGCTCTGCCAGCCGCTGTTCATCTCGATTCAACTGATCAAAGCTAAGGCTGAAAACAGCGGCGAGGATGAGGGGTACCGGCGGCAGGGGATGACGACCAAGGGTGTGAATCCAGTCCTTGACTGCGCCGTTCTTGGCATCGAGGCGCTGCTGCAGGGCAGCCATGGATAGCTGCGGTTGACAGGCGAGATAGCGACCAACCAAATCTAGCCCCAGGGGTACGCCGCTTAGCTGGTCACAAAGAACCCGGGCTGCGGCTAGCTGCTGGTTGATGCGCTCTGCCCCCGCCCAATATCGCAACACAGCTAGGGCGGCCTCTTGCGACAATCCGGTTAGCGTTAGAGGGGCTATCGTCGCCGTATTCTCTGGCTGGACAGGAGTGGTCATCAATGCCCGCCAGCGATCGCTCTGAGGTGGCAAATAGGATTCGATGTGGCTGAGATCAGCCACATCGTCATAGATGATCAGACTCGACGATACAGGCCAATGCTGCCAGCACCACTGCATTTGCCGGTCTAAGGGCAGTCCCGTCGGTGGGTTGAGCCCCAGGTATGTCCGGGTGAAATTGACAATCTGACTGGCTATTTCGCGATCGCTGCCGTGCAGCCAGCAGATGTGCTGATAATCAGCCGGGCCAAATCGGTAGGCATATTGCAAAACCAGCTCCGTTTTGCCAATACCATCACCTCCCGTTACAGCGACAGCGGCTGGCTGACCGGTTTGCATGCAGTCATGGAGCCGAATCAGCTCACCTTCCCGGCCAACAAAAACTGGCGTGCTACCGGGAGGCAGGTTATGAACTACCTGATCCTGCGACCATTTTGAAGTGGGAAGGTCTGGTTCAGTCAGAGCCATAGATTTGCCAAGAAATGTGAATTCAAGCTCACCCATCGGTAGTTTTGATTCAGAGCACGATCCCATACCGGTATGGCTTGAGAAAGCTGCCAGAGAGGTAAGTCAATCCAGGAAAAAACTAACTTCGTCGCTTGGGTCTCGATAAAATTGATGCCAGCTAAAATCAGCAAGAATAGCTGGTTTTTTTGAACCGGGAAAAACCCGGTCAAAGCAAACCAATGCGGTGGGATAAGTTGCCGCCGTGGGAACGAATTTAACAGGCAGAAAGCCCCGTATATCAGTGCTTTTTGCCTATACTCAAAGGCGAAGATGAGTCTGAAGCGTAGTCCTAAGCCGCTACCCAGCTTAAGGCCAAAGTCGATATTTTTCTCGAGCACCCAGGGGTTCCACTTGATGCAGGCTTGATGGGCGCTAGACCAGCAAATCGAGGAATGCTGCACGGGTAAAGCTCACTGCAGTAGATGCAAATTCACACCCATACTACAGGCAGTTTTTGGGATGGTCTAGGGGACTGTCACACCACAGACTTTTTCGTCAGATGATTCAGTGGGTCACTGATGCTCGATGGCATCAACCGCTGGGCTAAAGTGGGAGGATGAACTGTCAGAAGACTATGGGCTGGGCTGTTTTACTCCGGCAACCTCAAACCTATCTGCTGCTTGTCGGCATCGGTTTAGGGTTTGCCCTATTAGTGGGGTTAGCTGGTTGGCGGCCCTGGGTGTGGATAGGGGGCGGGACGATCGCGGCCATCATGCTGTTCACGTGGATGACTGGGTTTCGTAGCACTCCATCGGTGCTCGTGGCAGGGGATTTACTGAATGGACAAGTCCTTCAGCAAGAACTGGATACCCTTGCCCAGAAGGTACCCCAGCCTCGCCAAAAGCCCTGGCCTCAGGTGCGGACCTGGGCCGAAGATGCCCAGCGGTTTGCGGAGCGGATCTGCGATCGTGATCCTCTGATGCGGGCAGATTTGCTCGAAGCCCTCCACACCGTCTTAGACCTGGCCCGGCAGGTGGCCGAAGCCCTCCAGGTGCTCGACCATATCGAGACTCCTGCCTACCAGGCGTTAGCCCAGAAGCGTCTGCGGGCAAGCTGCGATCGCATGGCAGCGACCCACGCCCAGCTTCAGCAGCTACAGGATCAGGTGGCGCTGTCGGCTCTGGATTCGGGGCAGTCCGCCGACAAGGCCCTGCCCCAGCGGCTGCAAACCCTGGTGGCGGCCAATCGCCAAATTCTCAATGACATTGACTCTGAATCAAAAGGATGAAAATAT
>PYEQ01000117.1 GCA_003017785.1 filamentous cyanobacterium CCP5
GTTCACTATGTCGAACTAGAAGTAGACAGCGGCCCAATTATCATGCAGGCGGCAGTGCCAGTACTGGCGGAAGATTCCGTTGCCTCCCTGCAAGCTCGCATCCAGGTGCAGGAACACCGCATCTACCCGGCGGCGATCGCCCTGGCGGTCCTTCAGGCGGATGGTCAACCAGGGGCCGACCCATCTGCCTGAAGAGTTTCTAGACTCAGCACTATGACAATTGCTTAACTGTGCCGCTGCCAGGACCCTCAGTAGTAACAATCGGGGATTCTGGCAGCAGGTCAACGGCTGATCCCGTGCCCACGACCATTGCCTCATACAGCCTCTGGGACAACTTCTTCAGGCTTGATTGCTGGTTCTTAATCGATCTTGAAGGGATGCAGAAATTTTTCTAGGGAGGCTGCCAGTCTGATAACTGTCTCTGGTACTCCGGAGCGGGTGGGTTGAGGAGCGAAGTTCTCCCCAACACCTAGCGGAACCGTCTAAGGATGCAATCTTCTACACCTATTTTGATGACCACGACCTCAGCGGTTAACCTCGAGAATTTGGCGTGGCAAGCTTTCAGGGAAAGACAAATCTCTGCTGCGGCTACTCAGCAGATTTATCGAGCCATGGCCAACCCCCTGAGCCCTCGGGAACAGCGGATAGCAGCCGTGCTGCGAGATGCGATCGAAAATCGTTACATTCAGGTGGTCTCTTTGTAAGCGGGTATAGAGTGGGAGCAGTGATTTCAAGCCTGCCCTGTGCGCTTGCCAGAAGAACCTGAATCCCCGATTGAAATCAACATCGTGCCGATGATTGACGTCATCTTTGCGGTGTTGATTTTTTTTATCGTGTCGAGTCTTTTTTTGGCTCCGGCGGAAGAGCTACCCATTGACCTGCCCGCGGCTGGCACCGGGGTGCCCCAATCCCAAACCCCGATTCAGGTCGTCATTGATCGGGAGGGAAACGTGACCGTTGCCAGTCAGCCCGTCGGCTTGGATGAACTGGCGGCAGTCGTTGCGGCCCAAAGGGAAATTCCCGGTACTGTGGTGATCCAGGCAGACAAGCAGGTTCCCCATGGCCGGGTGATTGCCGTGATGGACGTCTTGAGAACTTTAGAAGGAGTCCAGCTAGCGATCGCCACCCAGCCAATTCCCTAGTTCAGCCCTATCTGAGGTTCAATGGGATAAACACCAGCCCGCGATAAAACTAAGCTACCTGGACCGCGATCGCTTTCCTTTTTTCTTCAATTTATGACTGCTCTCTTAGAACTAATCTTTCAACTGGCTTACTGGGCTGTTGTTCATCTCATCCAGTTGATTCAGCCGCTTTTAGTGCCGATTTGTTTCATCACGGCGTGGGGTTTAGTCCTCCTGAGCATTTGGCAGGTGGTAAGTGCTGTTCGGGACGGTTTCGCTCGGGCCAAGCAAATGCACCAGATTCCCTGTGCTAGCTGTGCCTACTTTACCAACAGCCATTTCTTGAAATGTCCGCTCCATCCCCAGGCAGCGCTAACAGAAACCGCGATCGACTGCAGTGATTACGAGAATGATAATCCCTTGATCGCTGCCTCAAAACTAGCCGACTAAGGGCATTTCTCCTGGTGAGAGCGAAATCTTTTGGAAGAAACCTACCGTTCCCAGGTCTGTCTGAAATCTGGGAACTTTTTCGGTGTAGATAGTTGGGGCTGAGGCCTTTAACATCCGTTTTCTCAAATTCAAGACATTGTGCGCCAAATAGGGCTCCAGAGTTGACCATCTGGGCCATGGCAACGCCCTAACCTACCGGGACAGCGCCTATAGAACTGATTTTTCTGGTTTAGAGGCAGTGTAAAAATCCAGTCAGTCAGGAATCAACAGGTAAAACGGTAGTCAAATTAACCGTTTATCAGTTAGCCCGGCGGAATTCCGGACATCGTTCCAGTTCTGTGTCATACATTCAATAGGCAGGGCATTTTAACCCTAACTGGCTTTGGTTGAGGGCATGGTTTCTATGGGAAATCGTCTGCCCATAGGAAAAACTTCGAGGCCAAACTTGGGTCTGATGCTACCAATCTCAGGATTGTTGACTCGATGAATGGCCTTTCCCTACCTGCTCAGCAGTATTAACGGTCCTTGATTGCCTAGGCTCTATGACTTCTAGCGACTCGTCATCGGCACGGTTACCGCGCAGCCTCAGTTCCTCTGAGACTTGGGGATTTGGCCTCACCGGTCTGTTGCTTTGGCTAGGGGTGGCACCGGCTATGCAGCTAGAACTGGGCTGGCAAGCCCTCGGGGTCTGGCTGCCAGGGGCACTGCTGGGTATCTTGATTAATCTTCAGGTCCAGCGGCTCGGGGAGCAATGGACAGATTTGTCCGGGGGGACGCCCAGCTATCTCAGCCGATTGCTGCCCAATGCTCAATGGTTGGCGACCTACGGCGCACTGGGCTACTACATTAGCTGGGTGGCAGTATTGCCAGTCAACGCGATTGTTTTGAGTGACTTAGTGCAGGCTAATTTAACGCCGTTTGGGATCCACTGTCCCACCGGGATTTTGCAGATAGGGTTTACCGCGATCTCCTTTATCGTTGCCTTTAGCGGTACCCGAGCACTGGGGGTGCTGCATCTCTTTTTTGTAGTGCCTGCGGTTTCTCTACTGCTGCTATTTTGCCTTCAGGGCATGGGCTGGATAGCCATCACCAGCAGTGTTTCAAAGATAACCTGGAGCGAGTTCCATGTCGGTAGCTGGGCTAAGTGGTATATCGTGGCTAGCTACGCCGTTTACGCCTGTGAAAGCGGATCGGCGTTTGTCGCTGATAGTCGCTACCCCCGGCAGACGTTGCGAATTTTGCCAGTTGCGGCGGCGCTGATTCCGATCGTCTATTTGGTTGGCAGCTGGATTCTATTAGAGCTAGGCACGGCGGATGCTGCCATCACCACCCCCTACCAGCAGCTGTTAGCAGCCAGCCCCTTTTGGGGGCCGGGGGCCGCTTTTGTAGTTACCTTTTTGTTTGCCTCAGGGAGTTTGCTGAGCTGCGCCACCGCCGTCTCTAACACTCCTCGAATGCTGTATCAGCTGTCCCTGGATGGTCAACTTCCCCCCGTATTTGCCCAAATTTCCCGTCAGGGCATTCTCGGGGTTGGGCTGGTACTAACCTTGATCCTCAGCATGGCGTTTTTGCTCTGGGGTGACATCGCCCAGATTGTCTTCGTCACTGGCCTCGGATGGCTGAGTTCTTTCGTTATTTTTCACTGGGGGCTGTGGCGGCAGCGGCATCAAAGCTATATTCGCTGGGCCCGTTGGTCTTTGGGGTTTGCCCTGGTAGAAGCCTTGATTGTCATTGTCGGTGGCTTTGCCTGGAACTGGCAGGATTTACTCTTGGGGCTGTGCTTGCCGATCGCCACCTGGCTGATTTTTCAACTGATCGGGCGCCTGCCTTGGCCCCAACTGGGGGGATATGACGACAGCTCTCGAGTGATTAGCAGGGTGGCGAAGCCAGAACAGGATTGGGCCTTCGTCCAAATTGCTGGACTGATTGGTCTGATCGGAGGGGCGATGATTGTCAGCTGGTTCATACACGCTCAGCTGGCAGCGCTGCCCCCAACGAATCAAATCAACGTGCTGGTAGTCGTGCTGCTGATTGGGGCGGCATTGGGGGTGGCGATCGCCGGCTGGACCACGCTGCCCCAAATCGCAGCCATTGGTGAGGCCCGGGAACAGGCAGAGCAGTTTTTCAACATGGCCGCCGACGGCATTGTGGTACTGGCTGCAGATGGCCACATTCTTCAGGCTAATCAGGCCAGTCAAGCCCTGTTTGGAACTGTCAACGGTGCCCTAGGGGGGCAGTCACTCTACCAGCTGCTGCCCGACCTGCTACCCACGGCAGCATCGACTAGACCACCGGTTAACGTGCCCCTTAAAGCTACGTTCGACCACCACGCTCTGGAAGTCACCCTGTCTACTTCGAGTGCTGATCTCGAGGACGATCACCCTGCACCCACTGGCCAGCTGGTGGCAATCATTCGAGACATTAGCGAACGGCAGGCGGCGGAAAATGCCCTGCGTCAGAAAGCGACGGAGCTTCAAGAGTTGCTCCATCAGCTCACTCAGACCCAAAGCCAGCTGGTGCAGGCCGAAAAAATGTCTGGCTTGGGGCAGCTGATGGCGGGGGTCGCCCATGAAATCAACAATCCATTGTCGTTTATTGCTGGCAACGTCAAATTTGCCCGGGACTATGCTCTGGACTTGCTAGAAATTGTCGAAGCCTATCAGACCACCTACCCGTCCCCTCCCCCAGCGCTGGCCCAAACCTTGGAGGATTTAGAGCTGGATTTTCTCTGTGAAGACTTCCCGAAGCTGCTGGATTCGATGAAAGATGGGGCCAATCGCATCCTCAATATTGTTCAGAGTTTGAAGACGTTCTCCCGCCACGATGAGTCCCCCACCAAGGAAGTTAACCTCTATGACGGTATCGACAGCACTCTGGTCATCCTCAGGAACCGGCTTAAAGCCAGTGGTCACCTTCCTGAGATTCAGGTGGTTCGGCAGTTTGATCCCTTGCCTCTGGTGGAATGCTATCCTTCGATGCTGAATCAGGTGTTTATGAACCTGCTGGTCAATGCCATTGATGCCCTAGAAATGGTGGACTACGACAACAGTTCTGCGACTCCCACGATTACCCTGAGCGCCTGTGCCAAATCCCAAGGCGATCGCCCCGGCGTCGAGATTTCCTTTGCTGATAACGGCCCCGGTATTCCTGAAGATAAGCGCGATCGCCTCTGCGATCCGTTCTTTACAACCAAGCCAATTGGTAAGGGAACCGGCCTAGGTCTATCAATTAGCTATCAGATCGTAGTCGAACGCCATGGAGGGATGTTTGTGATTGAAAGCAAACCTGATCAAGGGGCTAAGTTCACGATTTGGCTGCCCCTCACCCTCACGCCTGGCTCAGCTAAGGACCGGCCATTGGCGAATCAACCACAACCGGCGGCTCTTAACTGAGCTTCTATTGGGAAACCGGTATAAGTCTCCATCCTCGCTTCATCTTTAGGCCAGTCTTGCCCCATTGGGCACCTCGTTATCGGGTACAGCAAGCACCACGGCCCCATTTTCCCGGTGAAAGCCGGTGACCAAGCATTCCGACATGATGGGGCCAATCTGCTTGGGGGGAAAGTTGGTGACCGCCACCACCCGCTTACCGAGCAGAGTTTCTTTTGTGTAGAGATCGGTGATTTGGGCGCTGGATTTTTTGATCCCTATCTCTGGGCCAAAGTCTACCTTCAGCTTGTAGGCAGGCTTTCGCGCTTCGGGAAAATCTTCGACTTCGACGATGGTGCCGACTCTGATTTCAACTTTTTGAAAGTCGCTCCACTCAATCTGGCCCATGGCTGGTTTCGGTTTACGATTCGCTGGGAATAGACACGGTGACGGCGGCGACGGCAATGTACATGTCGTCGTTTTTATCGTTGAGTTCAGCGATCGCCCGTCCGGCTACCACCATGCCGCCCGCTTCTAAGGTAAGGGTTTTCTGACCAAAGGGCAGCACGGCTAGAACCTCTGCTTCTCGCACCTGCTCCGGAAATGGCACCGCCACCTGAATATCCACAATCATTTCGTTGGGATGGCTGAGTCCGGCCACTTCCCATACCCCGGGCAGAGCATTGTGGGCGATCGCGTTTCGCACCGCCCGAGCCGCCGCTACCGTTGGGTCTTGGCCGTGCTGGTCGATGCCCATGGCCATTTCGATAATCAGGCGTTTTTTGCTGGCCATGGACTACTTTTCGCGATACCCCTGAATATTCTCCGGTCGAAACGGACGCAAAATGTCTGTCGCCCGACGAATGATTTTCTCAGGTCCCCGCACGACCACCAGATATTTACCTGCGTTGAGACGATTGCGGTAGGACAGGGCATCTCCGGTGCCAAAGGCGATTCCTGCCCCACCACCGACAAAGAATGCCCCCATCGCGGCTGACAGTGCCCCTAAAATGCCGCCAAAGATGTGGTTGCCTAGGGCCCCAATTTCAAAAATCGTGATGCCGGTGATGGTGTTGAACACATATCCCGCCCCAAATCCGAAAGGTACCAGCCAGACAGCCATGCGTCGAACCTGCTTCCAGGCTTCCTCGGCGGGATCGATCAGACCATACTCATCGGCGGACTTGTAGCCCTTGCCCAGAATCGACACATCTTCCATGGGCAGGTCGTCTTTCTCCAGGGCAGAGTAGGCTTCCTCCGCCTGCATTCGGTCTTCGAGAACGGCAACGAGATAGTTCATGGGGGTCGGGTTGAAGGCGATCGCTTTTATTATGCCGAGCAGCCGAGCAGGTGGAATCTATCGGATAGCCTGTATCGATCTGGGAGTGAGGTGCACAGGCGATGAGGAGTGAAAAAGTGAGGCGAATAGAAAGAAAACTGTCTACCCATCCCCCCTCTCCTCATCTCAGACTACATCCCCATAATCTCGTACCCTGCATCCACATAGAGAATCTGGCCGGTGACACCGCTGGAGAGGTCGCTGCACAGGAAAGCGGCGGCGTTTCCGACTTCCTGCTGGGTGACGGTGCGCCGCAGGGGGGCGACTTCCTCCACGTGGTGAATCATGTCGAGGATGCCGCCGACGGCGGAGGAGGCCAAAGTGCGAATGGGGCCAGCGGAGATGCCGTTGACGCGAATTTGTTGGGGGCCGAGCTCAGAGGCCAGGTACTTGACGTTCATTTCCAGGGCGGCTTTGGCGATGCCCATGACGTTGTAGTTGGGCACGACCCGCACACCCCCCAGGTAGGTGAGGGTGACGATGCTGCCCCCGTCGGTCATCAAATCCTTAGCGCCCTTAGCCAGGGTGACGAGGGAATAGGCGCTGATATCGAGGGCGGTCTGGTAGCCCTGACGGGAGGTATTGCTAAAGTCGCCGGTAAGGTCGTCGCGATTAGCAAACGCCAGACAGTGGATGAGAATGTCTACTTTGCCCCACTTCTCTTTGACAGCGGCGAAGACCTCATCAACCTGTGCATCGTTTTGCACATTACAGGGCAAAAACAAGGATGGGTTCAGCGGCTCGACCAGATCTCGGACTTTTTTTTCAAACTTGCCTTTGTCGTCCGGCAGATAGGTGACCCCCAGGTTAGCCCCTGCCGCGTGGAGCTGCTGGGCGATGCCCCAGGCGATGGAGCGGTTGTTGGCGATCCCGGTGACGAGGGCGTTTTTTCCAGTCAGATCTAGCATGGCCGTTTGTTGTTTGATGCAATTAGGAGCATAGGAGAAATCGGGCGCTGTGGATAGAGTGGGCGATAAGATAAAACTCCGTTGCGATCGCCAGAATTCCTATGGATGTGATTCCCGCTATTGACCTGCTGGGGGGCCACTGTGTGCGCCTCTACCAGGGGGACTACGACCAGTCCCAGGTCTACAACGAAGACCCCGTCGCCGTGGCCCAGCGCTGGGTAGACGAAGGGGCAAACCGCCTACACCTGGTGGATCTCGACGGGGCAAAGGCAGGCAAGCCAGAAAACTGGCAGGCGATTCAGGCGATCGCCGCCGCTATCGACATTCCAATCGAAGTAGGGGGCGGCCTGCGCGATCGCGATCGGGTGGGAGCCCTGTTTGATCTGGGAGTGCGTTACGCCATTCTGGGTACCGCCGCCGTGGAAAATCCCGATCTGGTGGGGGAACTGAGCCAGCAATATCCGGGACAAATTATCGTCGGCATTGACGCCCGGGACGGTAAAGTGGCCACTCGGGGCTGGCTGGAAACTTCTACGGTGGAAGCCGTTGATCTGGCCCAACAGATGAGCAACTTGGGGGCGGCGGCAATCATCTACACCGACATCGCCCGGGACGGCACCCTGCAAGGGCCCAATATCGACTCCCTGCGGCAGGTGGCAAATGCCATCTCCATTCCGACCATCGCCTCCGGCGGCGTCAGCTCCGTGGGAGATCTGTTAAAGCTTTTGGCGTTAGAGCCCCAAGGGGTGAGCGGGGCGATCGTTGGCAAAGCCCTGTACACCGGAGACTTGTCCTTGAAGGAGGCGCTACGGGCGGTGGGCCCAGGCCGCTGGCAGGACGTCCCCCCAGATTTGGGAACCACTGGGTTTGCTTAGATTCCAGTGGTTGGCTGAACGTAGCTGAAGCCAACGACTCGACTATGCTCGGCCAGGGTCTACTATCCTTCGTTCTGCTTCAGCGCCTCGATCTCCTGGCGAATCTGGGCGATTTCCTGGGTCAAGGCCTTGAGCTCTAGGGTAATCGACGGGTCAGCAACGGGGACTGCCGTAGTGTTGACCGTTTGGGTTGCCCCCCCATTCTCTGATGGCTGAAAGGGATTAGGCATTTGGGTCATCATCGAATCGACGAACTGACGGGCCTCCTGCTCGGTGGTTTCGCCCTTGGTTTCAAACTCCTCCGTCAGGCGATCAAAATCAGAACCAATCTCAGAAAATTTCTGGCTCGCCCCCTGGGGATCCTGTAGGGCTTCGAGCAGGGATGCGGTTGCGCCGAGGGTGACGCGAAAGCCTTTCTGGAGGGTTTCAGACAGGTTATCGGGGGACATAGGACTCGGGCTGAATAAATGAATGGGTGAATTGAGTCGGCTCGGCCCATCCTGGCCGGCAGGCGAGAACGGGAGAACTACGCTTTGATTTTACCGTGACTTTGTTGAAGGGCTAGGCCACCTGCTCCATGAACAGATTCAGGTCTTCCACCATGCGCGGCAGGTCTACTTCTCCCGTGATCCGAATCCGCTCGTCCCGCACGGTGACCATCAGCTTGGCGGCGAAGGGGCTGGGATAGAGGTTGGGATTGCAGTACACCTCCAGGAACACCTCTCCAGCATGGGTGAACTCCATCGGGGTTTCCTTTTGAGCACGGGCCTGGGCCTCTCCAGCCCGGGCCGCGATCGCCTTCAGCCGAGTCAGCAGGTCTGCCAGCGATCGCTTCAGCTGCTTGGCGGCTTCGAGGGAAAAGCTGAAAGTAACGGCCCCCTCGCCCTGGAGGTGAAGGGTAATCTGTTCGGCCATGCGGTCTTTCCGGATACATCGGTTTCATTTTGGCACTGGGCGGGGAGATGGGGAGACGCGGGCGATTTCTTTTAGCGGATGACCAGCCAGAAAAGGTTTAAGACTTGAATTCAAGCGATCTGGTGTTAACAGAAGTTGATTACTTTTTGTAAAGGAAAAAACCTGGAAATTCCGAAGAAAAGGCTAAAGGCAACACGGTCAGTAGTTTCAGTGACTAGAGTAATAGCGCTGGCGACAGATGCCGAGCCTCCGCCCCAACCACGGCCATCGAAGCAGTTAACCCCGTGGATATGAAGGTTTGTAAATCGGACGCCGGCCCGCAGTAAGCCTGGAAAATCCATGTCTGCTCACGTTTCTTCCGCAGCTCCCAAAAACGCCCCCGGATCCGTTGCTGATTTCTTTTCTCGCATAAGTCTGGCTCCCGCTGACCCGACGGATCGCATTCGGCGACTGGTCTGGAAAATTGCGATCGCCACCCTGGCCCTGATGGCGGTGGGTAGCGCTACCCGGGTGATGAATGCAGGACTGGCCTGTCCTGACTGGCCCCTCTGTTACGGCCAGCTGGTACCCCAGCAGCAGATGAATTTGCAGGTATTTCTGGAGTGGTTTCACCGGCTGGATGCCTCGCTGATTGGCCTGTCTACCCTGTGGCTAGTGGGTCTGAGCCTCTGGTATCGTCGCCGGATTCCTGGCTGGCTGCCCTGGGCAGCGGTGGGTGCCCTCGCCCTGATTGGCCTCCAGGGAGCGCTGGGCGGCCTGACTGTAACTCAGCTGCTGCGCTTCGCTATTGTCACGGCTCACCTGGGCACGGCGCTGCTGTTCTTTAGCGCCATGCTCATTATTGCCACTTGTCTGCTGCCCTACCGCTCCACCGGCACCGCAGGTCGTCTGCCCTGGCTAGGGCTGGGAGCTACGGCAATTGTCTACATTCAGTGCCTGCTGGGCGGGCTGGTAGGTTCGCGCTGGGCGGCCCACCAGTGCCTGGGGCTCAAAGAACTGTGCCAGGTGATGAACAGTCACCTGTTGGGCATTTTACCCGCCACCGCCGCGGTGCTTGCCCTGACCTGGACGGTGTGGCGCACTCCGGCCCTGACCTATCCGCTGCGGCGGTTGGGCAGCCTGGCCAGCATGCTGCTGGTGTTTCAGCTGGTGATGGGGATTGCGACCTTCCGACTCAGGCTGCAGGTAGAGCCGCTGACGGTAGCCCACCATACCCTGGGAGCGGCCCTGGTGGGTACGCTGGTGTGCTTTAC
>PYEQ01000118.1 GCA_003017785.1 filamentous cyanobacterium CCP5
GGGGGCGGACTGGTCAATGTGATGCGGCGATTCTGAAGGAGCAGCGGAGGTGGCCGAAGATTGGGGGGAATCTTTGGAACGAAAGGGGCCTTGGGGCAGGCGGGCACCGACTAGTTCTAGCTCCACATTGCAACTGCCCTGCCATTCGTTGAGGCGCAGGCGATAGGCAATGTCGAGGCGATCGGGTAGGGGGCAATATTCTCCCCAGCGCCAGGCGATCGCTTTGATAGAGGGACCGTTATTCTGGCTCACCACTAACTTCAGGTGATCCTGCTGGCGACCGACGGGTTTTTGCTCTTTTACCTGCACGTTGGCACTCCAGAACACCGGGTCGTTATTTTCAATGCCGCAGGGATGGAGCCGGTTGATGGCTTCGTAGAGGTCGAGGGAAATATCCGCCAGGTTGGCCTGGACGTCGATGGTGACCAGGGGTCGAATGTGCTCCAGGTCGAGCTGCTGGTTAGCGAAGTTCACCAGTCGCGACTTCACCTGGCGCAGGTGCTTAGCGGGGAACGAAAATCCCCCCGCTGCCCGGTGGCCACCGTATTTTTCTAGCAGGTCGTCGCAGGCTTGCAGGGCTTCGAAAACATGAAATTCGGGAATGCCACGGGCGGAGCCGCGAATTACTTTTTGGACCTCGTCTTCGTAGGTGCCGATAAAGACAGGCACTCCGTAGCGCTCCACCAGCCGGGAAGCGACAATGCCGATGACTCCGTGGTGCCAGTCGGGTTGAATCACTAAAAGAACGCGATCGCGCTTCAGGTCAACTTGACCGGCTTGCTGCTGGGCCTCGCACCAGGCCACCGCCTCCTGCTCAATCTGGGTACAGAGGTCTCGACGGGTCTGGTTGATTTGTTCGCACTGCATGGCCCGCTCGATGGCGACGCCTACGTCTTCGGTGGTGAGGAGATCAATCACAATTTGCGGATCGCTGATTCGACCCACGGCATTGATCCGGGGACCGAGGCGAAAGCCAATGTCCTCTGGCTTCAGGGTCTTATCGGCATCCCCTAAGCCGGCCACCTGGATCAGCGCCTGTACTCCAACGATGCGGGAATTGGCCAGCAGTCCCAATCCCCGCCGCACCCAGCGACGATTCACCCCGGTGAGGGGAGCTAGATCAGCGATCGTTCCCAGGGTAAACAGTTCTAGCAGCGGGGCGGTCAGATCGCGGGTTTTCCCTAGGGCTTGGGCCAGGCACACCGCCAGCACATAGGCCACGCCGACCCCAGCCACGCCTCGGTAGGGAGAGGTTTCCGACAGTAGCTTCGGGTTCAAAATCGCGCTGGCCGGGGGCAGCCGTTCTGGAATGTCGTGGTGATCGGTGACAATCACCGTCAGCCCCAGCTCTCGGGCCCGGGCAATGGGGGCGTAGGCAGCGATGCCGTTGTCCACCGTCAGAATGACGCCGATGCCCTCGGCATAGAAATCTTCGACGATCCGCTCATTGATGCCATAGCCCTCGCTCATCCGACTGGGGATGGCGTAGTTGACCTGCGCTCCCAGAAACCGCAGAGCCCGAATCAGCAGGGCGGTACTGGTCATGCCGTCGGCGTCGTAGTCACCGCAAATAGCAATCCGGGTGCCGGTGGCGATCGCCTCCTCCAGCAGCTCTAAGCTCAGGGCTAAATCTGGAAACTCCAGAATTGGCGACGGCAGCTGCTGAGTCTCTGGCTCCAGAAATTCTCGGGCGTTAACATCCGTAACAATGCCCCGGTTGATCAGAACCTGAGCCAGCAGTGGTGGCAGATCTAGATGGGCTCCCAGCTCCGTCGCCAGCTGGGTCTGGGCAGGAGCGATCTGCCACCGCTGTCGAGGCAGTTTTTCGGCAGCCTGGGGATGGGAAGAATCAGCAGAATCAGCTACGACAACGACGTCCTGGGGAGAATCCACAAGGCTAGACTAGATCACTTGCACCATAATAGTCCGAAAGATAGATAATACAATACCTGGAGCACTTGGGGTTAGCTCAGCTTGTGGCCACAGCTGCCACAAAACTTATCCGTCGACTGTACGGGTTCACCGCACTGGGTACAAAAATTCTTGGCTCCTGCCGCTGCAGACGAGTTCCCCTGGCCGCCCATGTGCATATTGCCCATGTGCATTTCCATGGTGTTGGCGTTCATGGACATGTCCCCCATTTCCATGGGCTGCCCCATCTGCATGGGCTGCATCGGTTCCATCGGCTGCATCGGCTCTATCGGTTCCATCGGCTTCATTGGGCGCATCGGCGGCGTCCTGATGCCGGGGGTTTCATCGACGTAGGTCATTTTCATTTCTTGTAAATCGCCGCCGGCAGTAGTTTGGACGGAGATCTGTCCCTGAAAAACCTGAATGAAGCATTGTCCCTGGATAGCCACAATTTTAATGGCGACGCCGTTTCTGCCACCATCTAGCAGGTAGACCTTGGGCTCTTTGGTCCACTGGCCCGTCGCGAACCGACTGCTGGCCTGCTGCTGCTGTCCTGGCCCACTGCTGGCCACGACTACGGCAGTGTCAGTGCCCATTTGCTCGATGTAAACCTGCTGTCCGGCTCCTAAATCCACTCGGTATGGCATGGTCTGCTTCCAATCCAGTGCAGTTGTTTATGGATACATTGTGCCGTCATAAAGCCAATCTCAGAAGCAGTGGTAAGGTGTAGCCATTTCTTCAGGCATTGTCTCCAGTCCATCACCGTGGTTAAGAAAAGTGCCGGCCTGCTCATGTACCGACAATACAACGGCGAACTTCAGGTGCTGCTCGTCCATCCTGGCGGCCCCTACTGGGCCAAAAAAGACTGGCGGGCCTGGTCGATTCCCAAAGGGGAAATCGATCCCGGCGAGGATGGGTTGATGGCAGCCCAGCGGGAGTTTGAGGAAGAAACCAGCATTCGACCTGAAGGCAATTTTTTGCCGCTGGCATCGGTAAGACAGTCCAGCGGCAAAATTGTGATGGCCTGGGCCTTTGAGGGAGACTGCGAAGCCGAGGCGATCGCCAGCAACACCTTCGAGATGGAATGGCCGCCCCGCTCCGGCCAGATGCAGAGGTTCCCAGAATTAGATCGCGCCGCCTGGTTTCCCATGGAAGAAGCCAGACAGCGGATCATTAAAGCCCAAGCCGAATTTTTGAATAGCCTAGAGGCCTGGTTTCAATCTGAGCTATCCGATCAACCCCAGCCAACCGACGCCTAACGCACCCGCATCTCTTCCGAGGAGGGGATAGGCACCTGCTGAGCCGCCAGGGGCTTATAGGTGAAGTGGGATACAACCACAAACACCACCAGCCCAATCAGCGGACAGATCATCGTCGGAAATCCATCGAAGGCGGGAGTGAACAGGGAGTTGGGAATATACAGCAGGGTATTGTCGGCCCCAAACATGGTCGGCATCAGCACAAAGAAGATCAGTCGAGCCGCAGAGCCAACAACGATGCAGGACAGGGCTCCCTGCCAGGTAGAACGGGGCCAGAACAGCCCTCCGGTAAGGGGCACAATCAGACCAGCAAATCCCAGGTCAAAGGCCAACAGCAGCAGCACGCCCGTCTGGGGGACCTGGATGGCGAAGAAGACTCCCATGACGGTGATCACCACCGCCATCAGCCGAGTGATCAGCAGCAGGCGATCGCCGGAGCCCGGTTCATGGGCATGGCGCACTCCCAGCACGTTATGAGCAATCACTGAGGAGGTTCCCAAAATCGCCCCGTCTCCGGTGGACAGGGAAGCCGACATAATTGCCACGATGATAATCAGCCCGAGTACTGGGGGAATCACGCTTTGCAACAGGGCAAATAGCACCGGCCCATCGGGGGTGACACCTGCCTGCTCCAAAATCCCACCAGCAGAAAGGGCCACGATGGAGAAGGGAATACCGATGATTAGGGTGCCAGCACTACCAATAAAACAGGCTCGCTGGGCGGTTTCTGGGCTGTCTGCAGCAAACACCCGAGCCATAAAGTCAATGGCGACGATGTCCCCCAGCCCGAGAGCTAGAATGGTCGCCCAGTTGATGGCTGCCCCAGCTTCCGGCGCGGTCAGCTGCTCCAACGCAAATGGCCCCATGCCTGCCGGAATTTCCAGGCCAAAATTCATCCCGATGAAGCCGATCAGCACCAGGGAACCAATGAAGGCGATCGCCACCTGAATCGCATCAGTGTAGGCCACCGCAAACAGACCACCGCAGACGGTATAGACGAGGACTAAAGTTGCAATCAGCGTGACACCGCCGAAGTAGCTCATGCCCAAGAACGTCTGAAACAGGTAGCCCCCTGCCACGAGATTGCCGGCCAGCAAAAACGAGAAGCTCAGCACCATGATGATGGAAGCGACAAACTCGGTGAGACGGTTATATTTAACGCGATAAAAATCTGGCAGGGTAATCAAGCCCATCCGGTTCAGGGGCTTGGCATAAAATAGTCCCGTCAAAAACAGGCACAGCGCCAACCCAACGGGTAGGGAAGCACCTGCCCAAAACCCAAAGGTCGCTGATAAATCTGTATTGCCTAACGTGGCATTGGAGTCTACTGACTGGGCCATTAGGGTGGCGGCAGCTAGAGGCAGTACCAGCCCGCGACCGGCCACCAAAAAATTGACGCTATCCCCCTTCACCTGCTTAGAGGCCCAGACTCCGATGCCTAGAGTTCCTAAGAGGAATAAGATAATTCCCCAAAATAAAATTGGACTTTCCATCACACAATCTCTCTACGATAACGACTGCAAATAGTGAGGTTGGCCCGGGGGAAGCCAGCTCAAATAAACCGGGAACGGACGTAAGAGCCTGAGGAAAACCGAAAAATACAAAAACCCAGGAAGACGGCAGTCTCAGCGATGAGTCCACCAAATCCTCCCGGGTTTTTATCCCGCCGTGAACCCACTTGCAGTTCGCCAGAGTGGGCTGCCTCTCTCGGTCCAGACATCAAAAACAAAAACTTTTGATCGGAACCCTAGAAGCTATTTGTTACTATTCAGTTCATCCAAAACAGACTCAAGAGCGAACTTGATTCAGCGACCGATACCAATGAAATCTCGAGCTAAATGCACCCAAACAGTAGGGCTAATAATTAAATAGGTACCAACATGCTTCCAGGCAAAAAGTATTAACAGCTACATAGATGCGATAGCCCGTTATTTTGTTATAGAACCCTGACGTTTAGGCGAGGCCACGGTTTAGAGATTGGTTTTGTTACTTCGAGTCAGTTTGAGATCAGGTCTTGACCGATCGCTCAGCTTCCACCTATATTTGGCCTCAACAATGGAAAGCTTCTAGGGTTCCGGCTTGTTGGCCTGTCTTTGTTGACAGGGTTGAGCGTCTGGTCCGAGAGAAGCGGGTCATCGGTTGGTAGTGGGTCACAGCCATTGTGGGTCACAGCTATTGATCGTTGGCTACACGGCGGGAAAAAAGCCCGGGAGGAACTTTAAGTTGATGCGCTCAACTCATAGCTTCTTTCGGGCTTTTTTGTTGGCTTAATTGACCAGTGACTCGCTAATTTTTACTCTCAGTGTGGACGATACTTAGATGACAAATTCTTCTGACGAACCGGTGTTTCAAAACCCTAACGGGCAGCCATCTTCCGAGGCGAGTCGGGCCCTTGAGCTAGAAACCCAGCTGCCGATGACGGGCTGGCAGCAGGAGGTGTCCAAAGGGTTGGAATTTGGTTTAGAGGCGGCTGAGAGTATTCGCGATCGCACCATCTCCACCTTTTCTCGCGGCGAACTACCCCACTACGCGGGCATCAACACCTTCCTCAAGGCTCCCTACATTGAAGACGTGAGGAAAGTAGGGGAATATGACGTGGCGATCGTCGGAGTGCCCCACGACTCCGGCACCACCTACCGCCCCGGTACCCGCTTTGGCCCCCAGGGCATCCGCAAAATTTCTGCCCTCTACACCCCCTACAACTTTGAGCTGGGCGTTGACCTGCGGGAGCAAATCACCCTCTGCGACGTGGGGGACATCTTCACCATCCCCGGCAACAACGAAAAGTCCTTCGACCAGATTTCCAAAGGCATCGCCCACATCTTTAGCTCTGGGGCATTCCCAATCATTCTCGGCGGCGACCATTCCATCGGCTTTCCCACCGTGCGGGGAGTCTGTCGCCACCTCGGCGATAAAAAAGTCGGCATCATTCACTTCGATCGCCACGTCGACACCCAGGAAACCGACCTGGATGAGCGGATGCACACCTGCCCCTGGTTCCACGCCACCAACATGGCCAACGCCCCGGCTAAAAACCTGGTGCAACTGGGCATCGGCGGCTGGCAGGTACCTCGCCAGGGGGTGAAGGTCTGTCGGGAGCGGGCCACCAACATTCTCACCGTCACCGACATCACCGAAATGGGCCTGGATGCCGCCGTGGATTTCGCCCTGGAGCGCGCCCTCGACGGCACCGACTGCGTCTGGATCAGTTTTGACATCGACTGCATTGACGCCGGCTTCGTCCCCGGCACCGGCTGGCCCGAACCGGGCGGCCTGCTGCCCCGCGAAGCCCTCTATTTGCTGGGCAAAATCATCCAAAAAGCCCCGGTGTGCGGCATCGAAGTCGTGGAAGTCTCCCCCCCCTACGACGTCAGCGACATGACCGCCCTAATGGCCACCCGCGTCATCTGCGACACCATGGCCCACTTAGTGCTTTCCGGCCAGCTGCCCCGCTCTGAGAAGCCTGGGTATATCAGCGAGAAAGCGAATATGAATGTGGATGAGGCATGGAGTTAGCAGGATAATGCACGAAACCGACATGACCAAGGCGCTGATTCAAACAGTGCGGGACTGGTGGGCATCTCAGCCGGACTCGCCCCAGATTGAGATGGTGCATCTAATTGTGGGTCAGTTTACCTGCGTCGAACCGGCCAGCCTTCAGTTTGCCTTTGAGGTGCAGACGCGCAATACCTTTTTGGATCAGGCCAAGCTGGCGATTCGGGAGGTGCCGCTGATTGCCTATTGCCACCGCTGCCAGCAGGAATATTGGCCAGAAATGGGGCTGCAATACGCCTGCCCCGCCTGTCAGTCGCCCATGGAAGACATTCGATCCGGGCGGGAGTTGAAGATCGATCGCATCGAATATGCCAGGGCCTCTAGCCAAGCCCTGTAGGGCCACCGGCACCGCCGTATCTTTCGCTCAGCCCTGAACATCTCGACTCGAGGTTGGATGGAATAACGAAACCCACCATTGACAAGGATTTGTTGGGTTCGCAGCGCACCCAGCCTACGGTTCGACTATACGAATGACAATTTATTCGGTTCAACACCATGCACCAAACTTTCGACGCTGCCCTTGGCATCAACCTGCTCCACGCCAACCAGGAGGGGGCTGACCACAACCGCGCCCATTTTGACGAATGGGGCATCACCTGCTTGAACCTGATGAGTAGTCCCGGTGCGGGTAAGACCGCCCTGCTAGAGCGCACCCTGGCGGCCCTGCATGCGGAAATGGCGATCGCGGTGATCGAAGGGGACATGACCACCGAGCTAGATGCCGATCGCCTGCGCCAGTACGGCGTGCCAGTGATTGCCATTAACACCGGGCGATCGTGCCACCTGGACTCCCGCATGGTGGCGGGTGGCATCCATCAGTTAGCAGAGAACTACACCCCCGCCGACCTAGACCTGGTGCTGGTGGAGAACGTGGGCAACCTGGTGTGCCCGGCTGAATTTGAGGTGGGGGAACATGCCAAAGTCGCCCTGCTGAGCATCACCGAAGGGGAAGACAAGCCCCTGAAGTACCCGATCATGTTTCAGGAAGCGGACTGCCTACTGATTACCAAGACCGATCTGGCCCCCTATCTGGATGTAGACAGCGATCGCATCGCCGCCAACGTGCGGCAAATGAACCCGGACGTGGCGATCATTCCGGTGTCGACTAAAACCGGTGAGGGATTAGACACTTGGTATAGCTGGATTCGGCAGCAAATCAAGCGGCTCCCCGTTGCCGAACAGGAAGCCTACTCTAGCTCGATATAAGGGGCCGACCATAGTCGAGGTGACTAGCATCGAGGGTAGGGCACAGTCGAAGGGATTGGTGCCAAAGGCTGAGCGTAGTCGAAGCCCTCGATACCGAAGACAGAAAGCCCTCAACGTCCAGCGCCACGATGTGAGTGTGGGCTGACATATGGCAGCTCTTGAGGGGAGCAAGCCCAATTTCAACGCTACTCAGACATTCTTCCTTGTGAAGGATTTAGCAGCGCTTTTAATTTGGTAACAAGCCACACTAATTTATTACTATCTCGGCCATTTAATTAGCACCGATCATGCCGAGATTGTCGTGGCGAGTACATATTCAATCGACTGACCAAATCTATCTCTTGGTAGTAGATTTACAGGTAGTAAAATCACCCAGGTATACCCGAAAATGATTGATTTATCGTTACTTTCACGGTTGAAACGATTATCTTCTGCTAAGGGCATCTAGTTGGTAAAGTTATTTCTCAAATCAGCTTTAAATTGAAAACTTCTATGTCTAAACGGATCGCTTTTAAGGTTCCTCTGCGATTCTAAATACACGAGGTATCGGGAAGCATTGAACCATGAAATGTAAGTTCTGCAAGCATTATCAAGTTGACGGGCATAGAGGCGGACAGTGCCAGCGCTTGGGAGCCTTAATGGATGGCAGGATGGCAGGCTGCCCCTTAGCTGAACCCGTTTTTTCTTCCTTTGATGCGATGCCTAGTCTGGTAGGGCTGCCCTTTAATGAAACCGTTCGGTATCTTGAGCGATCGCTGGCTGTCGTTAGCAGCTAGCCCTAACGTGGCCTAGCGATAGCTTTCCTGAGGGGACTCTTGTTTATGCCCATTCTGGCCGCCGACAGGGGCAGTTTGATTGGCATAAATCACCTGAGTCGGATAGGCAAAATCAATATTTTCTCGCTTAAACGCCTGTTTGATTGACAGGTTTATAGTCTGTTGAGCATCCATATAGGCGTTGTAGTCACCGGTTTCAACCCAGTAGACGACTTCGAAATCGAGGCTAAAGTCTCCATAGGATAGAAAGTGCGCCCGATCAAACGTCGCATCTCGAGTTTTTTCGACTGCCTGCTGAATTAAATCAGGAATCAGCATCAGCTGATCGAGAGAAGTCTCGTAGGTAACTCCCAGATGAAAGGCAATCCGCCGCCGATACATGCGCTTGTAGTTTTGAATCCGCGAATTGGTGATGTCGGTATTGGCAACAATCATTTCTTCCCCGCCAAGACTGCGAATGCGGGTAGTCTTGATACCTACCGACTCCACAGTACCGATGATGTTGCCAGTGATAATAAAATCGCCAATTTCAAAGGGCCGATCGAGCAAAATTGCAAAATAGCTGAACAGATCGGCAAGCACCCCTTGAGAGGCCAGGGCGATCGCGACTCCCCCAATCCCCAGAGAGGCCAAAGCAGCAGTAATATCAAAGCCCAGGTTGTCCAGTAAGAACACAACTCCGACAGCCCAGACCACAATCTTAATGGCAGGTACCAGCGCCCGCAGGGACTGCTCCAGCATGGCGTCCCCATGCTTGGTCACCCAGTAGAGCCGTACAAAATATTCCACCAGTGCCCCCAGCAGCCGCACCGCCAGCAGGGTGCCCAGGCTCAGACAGAGAACACTGACCACATCCCCCAGCACTTTAGGAAAATCCTCAGCCTGGCGGATGTCCTGGATACTCAGATAAAACACCCCCAGATACAGCAGCCAGACCACGTGCTTATCGATCAGGCGCACTAGGCGATCGTCGAGGTCAGTCTCAGTGCGTCGGGTCCAGCGCTGAATGCGATTGATGGCCAGTCGGTCTAGCAGCATCACCAGCAGCAGCCCCCCGACTAAGGTCACCGCTGCAATTACATACACCCTGACCTCGCTGCCGAGAAATACCATTTGCAACCAGTCAGCAGACATCGCTTCTCCTCCGTCAAACATCAGGGGCGATCGCGCTGCCACATCTTAACAAAACGCAAAAATCAGCGGGGCCACAGTCCTGCTGCATCCCCGCTGATTTTTTCCCACTCAGCAGTGACGAAATTTCCCTATCGGTCAGGCTTTCGAAGCTTTAGGCTGCGGCTGAATGCCATTCAGGAACATGGGGATAAATTTCTCAACGAAGGCTTGCGGATCTCGCTGCCAGGCCTTTTGAGCAGCGGTTAGACGAGTTTTCTGAACTTCTGGAGCAAACAGGGTTTCCGGCAGGCGCTCCATCAGGTAAGCAGGGCGCTCCCAGATGGGC
>PYEQ01000119.1 GCA_003017785.1 filamentous cyanobacterium CCP5
CAATAACATCGATGGGCACCACCGCAGGGCCGTCTTCATGGTGGTGCTGCCAGGCCAGCAGCGGGTGGCGCAGCTGGCGCAGGGTGGCCGGCTGGTCGGCGGCGACGAACCGGGGCGCATTGCCCCGCAGCCAGAGGGAATAGCGGGCCCGGGCGGTGGCCAGATCCAGGGTGGTGACGATCGCCAGCAGGTGCTCTAGATCGGGCAGCACTTCGGCTACCTGGGCGGTAAGCTGGCGCAGAATCACTTCTTCCTCGCTACGCTCCTGCCGCTGGAGCTGGCGCAGCCGGTTGCCCATCTCCACCACGCTGTGGGGCTCGATGTAGAGGGTGGCCCCGCTGGTGGAGGCATCATGAACAATGCCAGGGATGGCGTCTTTTTGGGGAGCTTTCACGGGAATCACGAAGCGATCGCTGCGCTGGGTAATCAAGGCCTCCTGAACCGCCCCGGCCTGCCGCTGGAGAATGCGCTGGAGCTTTTGGTAGATCTGATCCCGCTGGGACTTGAGCTGGGTGCGAATCCCCCCCAGTTTGGGGCTGGCTCGATCGGCGACATCGCCGCGATCGTCGATGGCGTGGTGAATGGCCTGCTCCAGATCCGGGTGGGTGCGCAGGTCGGCCACCAGATCTTGCAGCACCGGCAGGTCCTCCTGGGCATCGATCACCCGCCGCAGCTGCCGGGCGCCATTCAGGGTAGTGGCCATGTCCAGCAGCTCATCACCGCTGAGCATGCCCTGCCGCTCTGCCCGCTCCAGGGCCAGGCCAATATCTTGAATGCCGCTGAAGCTGAGGCTAGTGGGCTGAGCGTCCAGGCGATAGGCTTCCTGGGTCTGGGCCAGCAGATGTTCGCTTTCTAGCTGGCGATTAGGAATTTTTAGGCGGCGGGCGGCGGTGCGCCCTAGCTTGGTGGCCGCGAAGGTGGAGAGGTGCTCACACAGACGCGGCCAGTCCAGCAGATCTAAGGTTTCGGTGTGAATCAAGGTGGAGCAGAGGCTGAGATGAGGTTAACCCAAGGCAGGTCTAGCCTTCAGTATATAAAACTGGCTTTGCCCCCGCCGCGATCCCTGTATACCTTCGGTAAAGCCCCAGACCTGCGGGAACTATTTCCGTAGCTCCCCCATAGACTAAATACGAGTCTTCGCCTAGCCCTGTGGCCCTGAGGCTACGTCAACACCATCCTCGGCGGAAGGGGGGCTAAGCATCTGCCCAGGCGAGGTTGAGTATCCTGATCCGTCCTTGAAGTGTTGCCGTGCGCCTCAACCGCTCCCTATCGATCGCCTCTGGCAAGCTGTCGCTGCGCTCAGTTCTGGTGGCCTCCTTTGTGCTCCAGATTACGGCGGCGGTCGGGCTAACAACGTGGCTGTCCTTTCGCAACACCCAGCGATCGGTCAACTACTTGGCCAACCAGATCAGTCAACAGACCACTGCCCGCATCGAAGATCACCTCGACACCTACCTAGGAACTACCGACTGGCTGCAAAGCCAAAGCCAAAGCCTGATTCAGTCGGGAGATTTAAACTCCCAGGAGATGGCGACCCTGGCAAACCATTTCTGGCATCAGCTCCAGGCGGTCGATCACCTATCGAGTATTTATTTTGCGAAACCCTCAGGGGAGTTTATCGGCATCCAGCGTCGGGATGACGGCCAGCGGGTGCTCTGGTCGATGACCGCTGCTGAGGTGCCGGAGCGTACCACCTATCGCCTCAGCGATCAGGGCGAGCGCCTAGGGGCGATCGCCACCCAGGCCTACGACCCCCGCACCCGGCCCTGGTATCAGCAGGCTGTAGCTGCCCGTCAGCCGATCTGGAGTCCGATCTATCGCTTCGCCTCCCAGGACTATCCGCTGTTGGGCATCACCCCGGCGGTCCCGGTCTTCGACCCCGACGGGGAGCTATCGGGGGTGCTGGCTATCGACCTGACCCTGGAGCAGCTCAGCGAATTTCTCAAAACCACCGATGCTCCCCCGATGGGCGAAAGCTTTGTGATCGAGCGCAGCGGGGCGATCGTCGCCAGTTCCACCGACGAGGCCCCGTTCATGACCATGGGCAGCGACCTGATCCGACTCCAGGCCGCCGACAGCACTAATCCCCTGGTGCGCACCACCGGTCTCTACCTGCAGCAGCGCTACGGCAGCCAGTTCAGTGCTATTCGCGGGCCCCGGCATTTTCGAGTGCCACTGAATCAGGACTGGCTGCTGGTGCAGGTCAATCCGTTCCTAGATGAGCGCGGCCTCGACTGGCTGATTGTCACGGTGATACCTGAACAGGCCTTTGTGGGGCCGGTGGTAGCCAACACCCGGACCACTGCCCTGCTGTGTCTGCTATCCCTGGCGATCGCGGCCCTGATTGCCATGGCCACTGCCCGCTGGGTGGTTTCGCCAATTTTTCGCCTCAACAACGCAGCTCAGCAGCTAGCCGTTGGCAACTGGCACCAGCCCCTGCCCCAAGGTCGGTTTCGAGAAGTGGCCCAGCTGGCTGATGCCTTCCGGCGGATGGCCAGCCAGCTGAAAATATCCTTCCAAACCCTGGAATCTCAAAATGCCGAACTGCAGCGATATGACCGACTCAAGGACGAATTTCTAGCCAACACCACCCACGAACTCAAAACCCCCCTGAACGGCATGATCGGGCTGGCCGAATCCCTGCTGGATGGGGCCACAGGCCCCCTGCCTCGCCGCACTCGGGTCAACCTGAATATGATCGTGGCCAGTGGTCGCCGCCTCACCACCCTGGTCAATGATCTGCTGGATTTCTCCCAGCTGCGCCACCGCCAGGTAGAGCTGCGGTTAGCGGCTACGGGGGTGAGGGAGGTGGTAGACGTGGTGCTGACCCTGAATCGTCCCCTTGCCTCCCAGCAGCAGCTCCAGCTGGTGAACGCCGTCTCCCCGCGGCTGCCTGCCGTTTTAGCCGACGAAGATCGGCTCCAGCAAATTCTCCAAAACCTGATCAGCAATGCGGTCAAGTTTACCCACAGCGGCATGATTGGGGTCTCTGCCCAGATTGTCCGCAAAGGGGATGCCCCAGCCCCGTTCGATCCTCCGCTATTTCCCCAGGGCAACGGCACCTCCCCCGCGCCCGATCAGCTGACCACGTTCTACACTGGCGATCGGGCGCTAGTGGCCGTGCCCGCCGCCCAGTGGCCCCATCTGGCCGTCGAAGATACCTACGTGGCGGTGACGGTCTCTGACACCGGCATTGGCATCGCCACCGATCAGCTGGAGCGAATTTTTTATCCCTTCGAGCAGGGGGATGGAAACACCGGACGTATCTATGGTGGAATGGGCATTGGCCTGGCCGTCACCCGACAGCTCGTGGAGCTGCACGGAGGCACCATCTGGGTCAGTTCTGCCCTGGGGGCCGGATCCCAGTTCACCTTCACCCTGCCCATTGCCACCGAAAAGGCCGTGAGTAAAGTGCCCCGGCTGCCCCAGATCGAGCCAGAATCTAACGGTTCAGAGGCCGCAGATGGCCCTAATCTGACGGTGATTTCCGGTGCCCAAATCAATCAGCCTCAGTTTAAGGCCCTCGTGGTCGATGATGACCGGGTAAATCGGCAGGTAATTATCAATCATCTGTGTGTGCAAAACTACCAGGTGATTGCGGCCAGCAACGGTCCCAAGGCCATGCAGCTAATTCATGACGGGCTGCGCCCGGACATCATCTTGCTGGATGTGATGATGCCGGGGATGACGGGCTACGAGGTCTGTCGAGCCATCCGGGAAACCTACGCCGCCAATGAGCTGCCCGTGATCATGCTGACGGCTAAAAATCAGGTTGCCGATCTGGTGGAGGGCCTCGCCGCCGGAGCCAATGACTACATCACCAAACCGGTGAGTAAAAATGAGCTGCTAGCCCGGATCAAAACCCATCTGCACCTGTCGAAAATCAATCTTGCCTACGGCCGCTTCGTCCCCCGGGAGTTTTTGCAGTTTCTCCACAAGGAAAGCATTGTGGAGGTGCAGCTCGGCGACCAGGTGCAGCAACATATGTCAGTCATGTTCGCCGACATTCTGGACTTCACCAGCCTATCTGAGCGGATGGACTCCCGGGATAATTTCGCCTTTATCAATGCCTTTTTGTCGCGCATGGAGCCAGCGATCGCCGCCCACCATGGCTTTATCGATAAGTATATTGGCGATGCAATCATGGCTCTGTTTAGCAACGGTGGGGCTGACAATGCCCTCAGCGCCGCGATCGACATGCTTAACCGGCTGCACCAGTACAACCAGGAGCGCATTCCCAAGGGCTACGACCCGATCGCCATCGGCATCGGCATCAACACCGGAGAACTCAGACTGGGCACCGTCGGTGGCTGCAACCGCATGGATAGCACGGTGATCAGCGACACCGTCAACGTCGCCGCCCGGATCGAACGCCTGACTCGCCTCTATCAGGTCTCCCTGTTTATCTCCCACCACACTTTTCTTCAGCTGGGCGATCCTAACCAGTACGCCATGCGAGTGGTTGATCGGGTGCGGGTCAAGGGTAAGAACAACTACGTCAGCGTCTATGAAGTGTTCGATGCTGACCCGGAGGAGCAATACGAAGCCAAACTCGCCACCAAAACTGCGTTTGAAACCGCCCTGCTGAATTTCTATCAGGACAACCTGGAGGCGGCCATTGACGGGTTCACCGCCTGCCAGCGGGCCAATCCCAGGGATCTGGTGGTGCAGGTTTATCTCGATCGCTGCCACAACCGCCACATTCCCTGGCCCACCCACCACTACCATTAATTGACTTCGTTAAGGCGGGTTACAGACTGTTGCTTTTTTACCCGGCAAAACGAGCCTGGATAAATTTTTTAGAACCGGCTTCAATCGCTAATAGGAAGCAGGTTAATCTGAGGTTATCAGCAGTTGAGGTCACTCCAGATCGGCCTTGGAAGCTCCTGGATTCAGGGGTTTGGCGATGTCTTTTTGGCTTTAGATAGCGCCTTGCTTCAGAGCTCAGCGATCGTTTTGCAACACTTCAACTGAGTTTCTACGGCCTAAGTATCAACTGTTTTATTGACGTTGAGGAACGAATAATGGCCCTAAAAGTATTCTCGGGCTCACGAAACGTGGCGATTGTGGGTCCCTATTCCAGTGGTAAGACGACGCTTCTTGAAAGCCTCCTATCCATAACCGGAGCCGTCTCACGGAAAGGGAATATCAACGATGGTAACACCGTCGGAGATGCTTCGCCCGAAGCCCGCAATCGCCAGATGACCGTGGAAATCAATGCCGCCAGTACCGAGTACGGCGGCATTCGTTTTACCTTTGTAGACTGTCCAGGCTCTGTAGAGCTCCAACAGGAAACCTACAACGCCTTAGTGGGAGTTGATGCCGCGATCGTGGTCACGGAAGCCGATCCGGGTAAAGTTCTCACCCTCGCCCCCCTGTTTCAATTCTTAGACAGCTGGGAAATTCCCCATCTGATCTGGCTCAACAAGCTCGATCGCGCCAGCGGTGCCTTCTTAGAAGTCCTAGAGGCTTTGCGCACCGTGTCCTCACGGCCGGTCGTGCCCCACCAGTACCCGATTCGTCAGAACCAGGCTCTGGTCGGCTTCATCGACTTAGTCACCGAGCAGGCCTATCATTTCCATCCCGATGCCCCAGCCGATCCGGTGCCGATGCCAGACTCCCTGCGCCCAGAAGAGCAAGCGGCCCGGGAGGAGATGCTGGAAACCCTCTCAGAGTTTGACGATCATCTGCTCGAAGAACTCCTGGAAGAAATCGAGCCGCCCCAGGATGAAATTATTCAAGATCTGAAGATGGAGCTGGGGGCCGACCTGATTGTGCCCGTCTTCCTGGGCATGGCCCAGATGGACTACGGGGTGCGACCGCTGCTGGATGCCCTGGTGCGAGAAGCGCCTGACCCTGAGAATACCTGCGATCGCCGCGGCTTAGCATGCAAAGATGCGGACGAAACCCTAGTTCAGGTGCTCAAAACTTACTTTTCTCCCCAGGGGGGCAAGCTATCCCTGGTGCGGGTATGGCAGGGCAGCCTCAGCGCCAGCGACGCCCTGAATGGGGAACGGGCCGGCGGTCTCTACGAGCTACTAGGGCAGCAGACCACCAGCCTGGTATCTGCGGGGGCTGGTTCCATTGTGGCGATCGCCCGCCTCGATCAGGCTCAGACCGGCGACACCCTTACCACCGTTGCTGCGGCTCCCAGCCAGGAACTGCCCAAAGCCCGAACCTTGAAACCGGTCTATGCCCTGGCGATCGCCCCCGAAAATCGCAGCGACGATGTCAAACTTAGCGATGCCCTGACCAGGCTGCTGGAGGAGGATCCCTCCCTGGCCTGGGAACAGCACGGCGACACCCACGAAGTGATTCTCTGGGGCCAGGGAGATGTCCATTTGCAGCTAGCGATTGAACGGCTGGCCCGCAAATACAACCTGCCCATGGCCACCCACCTGCCCCGGGTGCGATACAAAGAAACCATTCGTAAGGCCAGTGAAGCGGTGCGGGGACGCTACAAGCACCAAACCGGCGGCCACGGCCAGTTCGGCGACGTATTTTTATCGATTCAGCCCCTGCCCCGGGGAGAAGGGTTTAGCTTCAGCGACAGCATCGTCGGCGGCGTCGTCCCCAAGCAGTACATCCCCAGCGTTGAAACCGGGGTGCGAGAATACCTGATCCAAGGGCCGCTGGGTTTTCCAGTGGTGGATGTGGCGGTCACCCTCACCAACGGTTCTTATCACAATGTCGACAGCTCCGATCAGGCCTTTAAGCAGGCCGCTCGAATTGCCATGCAGACCGGCATGAAAGCATGCTCTCCTACCCTATTAGAACCGATTGCCGCCGTGGAGATCTCAGTGCCCAACCAATTCACCTCCAACGTGCTGCGACTCGTGAGCAGCAGTCGGGGCCAAATTTTGGGCTATGAGGCCAAGGCCCAGTGGCTAGGGTGGGATGTGGTATCGGCGCAAATTCCCGAGGCCGAAATGCAGACTCTGATTCTGGAGCTGCGATCGCTAACCATGGGGGTCGGCTTCTTTGAAGCTAGCTATAGCCATCTACAGCCGGTCCCCGATAGCCTCACGGAAACGGTTCTCAGCCGTCTGGCCGTTGCCGAATAGGAAGTGGCCTAACATCCAGGAGTGGACCCCTCAGATAACCACTCCTGGGTGCTAGACCTGGGCTATCAGGTCTGAAGCTGTCAGGTTCTAGGACTATAGGGTTTGGCTGCGACGACCCAGTTCATAAATGCCGCAGCTAACGCAGGCCAGGATGCCGGTGCTGATTCCCCAGCTTCTGCCCAAGCTAAATTCAACCCCGAAATTGACCAGGGCCCCGACCACAAGAAAAGGGACAATGCTCATCAGGGAAGCTAAAAATGCATTTTGAGATTCCCTAGCCTGACGGGTCCGCTCAAACTCCCTCTCGGAGGTATACATAAACCGCTCAGCGAAATTGAGCCAGCGCTCAAACTGATGAATAATCCAGCCGCTGAGGGGAGATAGGCCGAGATACAGAGCTAGACCCCACAGGGCCGATCCGGCGATCGCAACTGTGTTAATAGCAAACGGCAATGGCATTGGCTACAGACCCCGGCGTCCCGTCGGATCCCCTGGCTTGAGGCGACGATAGCGATCAGAGCCATCCCGCAGCCTCAATGGGCGTCGGGTGCGAATTCGTTCGTCATTGGGACGGCGAGGGCCACCATAGCGAGACGATGAATAAGCATCGCCTCCCTCGGGAGGATTGCTGTAGTCATCGGAGTAGTCAGGGCGATCGTAGCCCCCATCAGCGTTGGCGCTGTAGCCTCCATTGGCGTTGGCGCTGTAACCTCCATCGGCGTTGGCGCTGTAGCCCGGATCGGCGTTGGCGCTGTAACCTCCATCGGCATTGGCGCTGTAGCCGGCTGGGTCAGAGCCATAGCCGGAACTGCGACCGTAATCAGAACCACGCCCATAGCCCGGTTCGCTATCACCGTAATAGGCAGGGGGATCGGCCGAAGGCTCAGGGCGGCCCCCCAGCATGGGGCGGCTAGGTCGATAGCCACCGCGATCGCTCGGGCCCAGATCCCGACGTTCTAACTCTGCCCGCACGCTTTGGCGTCCCTCTGGCCGATAGGGAGGCCGTCCGCCCCGGGTCGGGCGATAGCTATCTCGGGGGTTGTCTCGCGGGGGAGGCATACCCATGTCTGGCTGCTGGGCAAAGCGCTGAGCACCAGGGGCGCGGGAGCGAATATTTTGAATCATCAGGGCAATCAGCATCCCCACCATGACAATCTGCTGAAAGGCCGGGATTAGCTCCATCGTCAGCTGGGTCAGTAGAAAGATCCCCGACAGCAGACAGAGCACCGCATAGACCTTATCGTAGTCCCGCTCATAGCCCGGTCTCAGCTTGTCCAGAAAGAACAGCACCACCGCACCGATGATCAAAATAATGCCCAGGAGCAGTGGAACAGGAGTACCAAAATTCACAATGAAGTCCTCTCATTGACAACCCGATTGCCATGTCTCAAGCTGCCAAAAGCGAAATGATGGCTAGCTGCCGCGACGTCCTGGGTTGAAATCATAACCAGATGGAGCAAAGCAGAGACCTGCCACAAATGCAGGCGTCCCCTGAGGAAAGCCCACAAACACATGTATTCTAGCGACCTGCCGCCAATTTGTCCCCGATAAATCATGGTTCCAATGGCTACGACCAGCCTTAAAAAGACTAAGGACGCATCCAACGAATGCGTCCTTACAACAAAGCGGTTTTGACTATTGGCCAAGCCACCTGCCAACCATAGGAAGATTCGACTATGAGCGTCGACTCACTTTGTCTTGCTGGCTGATGACAACCAAAAACGCCGTCGCCGGAACGACCACGATAATTGCTCCAGCTAGCAGGCTCAGCAAGAAGTTCATCAATGAGGGTGTCATAAACGTTGCCCAAACAAGTGATTAGAAACTTTGTTACTTAATCTTACCGATTTGGCTGCTAAATGAGAAGCCACCAGGGGTTCAAATCCCGTCCCCACGCCCGTTTAGAATCGATGGGGCCGTCTGCCGCAGTGGGTTTACAAAGCTTTAAGATATATGTAGCCCAGCCTCAGATCTGTGTTTGCAGCTCTGTGTTTGCAGCACAGTCTGTCCGGCTCGGATGTAATCTAAGCACTGCAAGCCCGCTACCATCCAAGATGTCCATTACTCAACTTTCCGCCGGGTCAGTCAGCATTCTGCTAGGGATCATGACCCTGCTGTTTATTTTCCGCATCGTACTGACCTGGTATCCCCAGGCAGAAACCGGCCGGTTTCCGTTCAACCTGGTGGTTTGGCCGACGGAGCCCTTCTTGATTCCGGTGCGTAAGCTAGTGCCTCCCATTGGCGGCGTCGACATTTCTCCGATCATCTGGGTGGGCATCGTCACCCTGCTGCGGGAAATTTTGGTGGGTCAACAAGGGCTGCTTAGGATTTTGGGCTAGCGGCCATCATTTGATTGACAAAATTGGTATAGATTTTGCCCTCTAGAAAATCGGGATGTTCAAGCACCCGCTGGTGGAAACCAATGGTGGTCGGTAGTCCGGTAATGGCGCATTCTCGCAAGGCCCGGCGCATGCGGAGAATGGCGGTTTTGCGATCCGGCCCCCAGATGATCAGCTTGCCAATCAAAGAATCGTAGTAAGGGGGAATCTCGTAGTCGGTATAGACATGGGAGTCCATCCGCACGCCTAGCCCACCAGGGGCTAAATAGCCGCTGATGCGCCCCGGATTGGGCCGGAAGTTGTGGTCAGGATCTTCCGCATTGATCCGGCATTCGATCGCATGGCCACGAAGTTTGACCTGATCCTGGCGAATGGAAAGGGGCTGCCCCTGGGCGATGCGAATTTGCTCCGCGATCAGGTCGATGCCGGTAATCATTTCGGTCACCGGATGCTCCACCTGGATGCGGGTATTCATTTCCATGAAATAGAAATCCCCGTGGGCATCGAGTAAAAACTCAACGGTACCGGCTCCTCGATAGCCAATGGACTTTGCTGCCTTAATGGCGGCATCACCCATGGCCTGTCGCAGCTGGGGCGTCAAGGCTGGACTGGGGGCTTCTTCTAAAAGCTTCTGGTGCCGACGTTGAATCGAGCAGTCCCGTTCTCCGAGGTGAATGACATTGCCATAGCTATCGGCCAAAATTTGAAATTCGATGTGGCGGGGCCGCTCAATGAACTTTTCTAGGT
>PYEQ01000120.1 GCA_003017785.1 filamentous cyanobacterium CCP5
CTACCCAGCCGACTCAATCTCCTTCCGCAACAGACCGGGAATCTTACAGTTCAGAAGCGGAAGAAATCGCTACTCACCTAGTTCGCACCCTGGATGCCTTTGGCATTGGCGTTGATTTGCAAGGGGTTGCCTTAGCCCCCGCCTTCCTCCGGGTAAAGCTCAAACCCCAGCTAGGAGTTAAGGTCGGCTCTATCCTGCGCCTCACGGATGATTTGCGGGTACAGCTCGGGCTAATGGCCCCGCCGATGATCGCTCCCCAGGCAGGCTATGTTAGCGTCGATCTGCCCCGTCCGGATCGTCAGTCGGCGCTGTTCGACCAGTACGTTCAGTCCCAAGCCGTGCCGCCGACGGAGCCGGTGCGGATCGCGATCGGCGTCAATCTAGAAGGCGACCTGGTCGAAGCCGACCTCTCCGATCCCAATACCTGCCATTTTTTAGTTGGAGGCACTACCGGCAGCGGTAAGAGTGAGTTTTTGCGATCGCTGCTCCTCAGCCTGCTGGTGCGCCATGCCCCAGACCACTTGCAAATTACCTTGGTGGACCCAAAGCGAGTCACCTTTCCGGAGTTTGAGGCAATTCCCTGGCTGCGACAGCCGATTGTCAAAGATACCGCAGGGGCGATTTCGCTGATGGACTCTCTCATGAATGAGATGGATCAGCGCTATCGCCGCTTTGAAGCTAGCCGCTGCTCCGACCTCAGCCGCTACAACCAGCAGGCCAAAGATCCCCTGCCTCGCATCGTCTGTATTTTTGACGAATACGCCGACTTCATGGCCGAAAAGGAAAGCCGCACCGCGATCGAGCAAAGCATTAAGCGCTTGGGCGCGATGGCCCGCGCGGCTGGTATCCATCTAGTGATTGCCACCCAGCGCCCTGATGCCCAGGTCGTGACACCTCTGATCCGATCGAACCTACCGGGGCGAGTAGCGCTAAAAACCGCCAGCGAGGCGGACTCGGCCATCATCTTAGGGGGCAAGCAGGGGGAAGCGGTTAATCTACTGGGTAAGGGAGATTTGCTCTATTTAAGAGGAGCCCAATTGTTGAGACTCCAAAGCCTGCTTGCTCCAGAGATTCAGATATAGGGCGATCGCTTTTAGCCTCATGCCGCAAAACCACTTCGAAAGGCTGCCATTTGATGGACTCCCAATAGTAAAGAGGTTGGTACGACGACCGCAAAGCTCCTATTACATAAGAAGGTCTGCCGATCTTTGACAACCAGATTATCTCGTTGCTTTTGGTCGAGCACCGTGTCATCGGCTTGAGCAAGTTGGGCTCTGAGTTGACGCTGGCCAAGACTGTAGACCCGTAACGTCAAGGCCATCACGAGGGCCAAGGCTTCAACCCGCTGAGGCTTTTTGACAAAGACGCTGCTGGTGAAGAAGAGGGGGTCTTTGAGAAAGCGAAAGCCCCGCTCGACCTGCTGCTAGGTTTTGTACTCGCGCAGCAGTCGCTGCGTATTCGGATGCAACAATTACCGCAAATCGTTGTCGTAGCCCGTAACTTTGCCCTAAATCTGTATCGGTCGAATGAATTCGACAACATGGCTCAAGCAGAGCGTTGTTGCAAATATTGCCTAGACACACTCAAGCGCATTTTTAGAATGAAATAGCCCTGTAACCCTTAGGATAGTGATGTCATTTATAAATATTTTTCAGACTGGCTTTTGACATTTTATGCTTTCGAAGCAATCACATTGACGATGCAGCGGCGCACGACTGTTATTGATCTTTTTTCAACATTTATCCAGTTCTCGGGTGATTTATTTGATCGGTGGGTGCGTGATCATCGGCTCCAAAAGGGGATGGAGAGCAATCTAGTTCAAGGCGTTCAGGCTTCCCAGCGAGAAGCGTTCTGGACACTTTATTGGCATCAGCTTTGGTCTAAGCAAGTTCACCAAGGGGCAGGGAGGCACCTGACAGCGTATCTACAGGAGCCCTGCTACTGGGCTATTCAAAGCATCACGCAGCGCTTTGCCAGCGCCCCGTGGACACTGGCCGATGGTTTTCAAGCGGCGATCGCCCACACAGATCGCATTCTTAAAGGCTACCGACCTGACTATGGCAGTGATTTGAACGCTTACGCTCGCGCTGCCTTCGGCAACCTGATGCGCGATCAGCTCCGGCAGCAGCAAGACATCCATATCTGTAGTGATTGGGGGCTCCTGCGGCGGTTGAGTCAGGCTCAGCTTCAGCGATCGCTACTCGCCGCCGGATTTACCCAAACCGAACCCGCAGTGCTGGTATGGCAGTGCTTTAAGGCCATTTACACACCCGATCCCCAGCGCTCAACGCGCACTTTGCCGCCCCCCAATCCAGAGCAGTTCGCCCAAATGACGGCGCGCTATAACCAGCTCCGGTTACAGTTCAGCCCACCCCTCCCTCAGTTAGAGATAGAAGCGCTGGAAGATCGCTTGCATCACTCCATTCAAGCAGCGCGTACCTACCTCACGCCGACCTTCACTTCGCTAGATCAGCCCCAGTTTGACCCAGATGGCAAAACGCCGCTGGAGGGCCTGAGCAGCGATGACACGCCGATGGACCTGCTGTTAGCGGCGGAGGCCTACACCGAACAGCAGCAGCGCATCCGACAAATTGAGGCGGTGCTAAAAGACGCGATCGCCCAGCTTACCCCGGCGGATCAAACGTTGCTGCGGCTCTACTATCAACAGGCTTTGCCCCAAACCGCGATCGCTGAGGAACTGCAAATTCAGCAATATCAGGTTTCCCGTCAGCTCAGCCGAGTCCGGCAGCGACTCTTAAGCACCGTTGCCCGCTGGAGCCAGGAGACCCTGCATATTTCCGTCAATTCAACCGTATTAAAAGGTATGAGTGACGTGATTCACGAATGGTTGCAGCGGCACTATCAGCCGGAAGCGAGGGGGCGCAATGAGCGTAGTGTTTGATAATCCAGTCCAGCCCGTGCTGGCGATCCCACCGGATTTGGCCGCATGGCAGCAGTGTGAAACGCTGCTAGACCCCGCTGGGCGCTGGCGCACCTATCTGCATCGGCTGGCGGCAATGGCCCTCCAAACCTGGATGCAGGAGGAAGGTGACCAGGCAGCGCAGCTCTGGCCCCCCAACGACCCGTCCGACGTCTGGCCGCTGGTGGACGGACTGGCGCTGACGCTGGGCACACGCCGAATTGTGGTGGTGCTCAGCGAAACCATTGATGCTGCCACGTTGCAGGTGCCCCAAGAGTGGGTGGATATTCCCGACTGGGCGGCGGATTATTATTTGGCCGCGCATGTTGATGTGGATGAGCAACGATTGGTGCTGTGGGGGTATACGACCCATGCCCAGGTGAAAACGCAGGGAGTTTATGAGCCGAGCGATCGCACTTACACCCTCAGCGATACCGACTTGATTCAAGACTTTTCCGTGTTTTGGGTGGCCCAACAGCTAGAGCAGTTGCAAACGGCCTCGATCGCCGCCCTGCCGCCACTATCGACGGCTCAAGCCGAGCAACTGGTTGAACGACTGGTAAGTACTGCCGAACCCCGGCTCGAAATTCCGTTTGCGCAGTGGGGTGCGTTGCTGAGCGACAGGCGTTGGCGGCAAATACTCCTACAGCGACGGCAGGGCAGGGTGCCGGTGGATTTGGGGCGCTGGGTTAGTCAGGTGTTTGAGCCGGGGTGGCGATCGCTGGCATCGCTGTTGCCCCAAACTCCCTCCTTAGCGTTTCGTTCAGCAGCAACTCGCAATGAGCAAATCAGCCGGGGCAAGCTCATTTGGCTGAATGCGTCCAGCAGCGAATTCGTGCTAGTGCTGAGAATTAGAACGGCAGCAGGGGATGGCGAGGTGACCCCCTCGGGCGATCGCCGCAGCATTCAAGTCCAACTATTTCCCTCCAATGCAGAAGTGCTGCCTGCGGGCGTTACCCTGGCTTTGGATGTGCCGGAAACAGGCGAGCGACTGCAAGCGGTGCAGGCGGGAGCGCACGATAATTTTATTCAGCTACCGAGTTTTCGCTGTCCGCCGGGACAGGGGTTTCGCGTCAGCGTTCAGCTAGCAGATGCTATCTTTCTAGAAGATTTCATCAGCTGAGCCTATGGAACAGCGCATTTTGCTCAATCTGGGTCAGGGAGATTGGCAGTCAGGTTTTGCCAGCGTGACCGCTCAGCTTTGGGAGAATGAGCAACCCCCCAGCCAATTTGTGGGCAGTTTGCCGCCCCAACCGAACCTCGCCACGAACTATGAGCGCTGGCAGCAGCTCTATGAAGCGATCTACGGTACGCAAAGCCGCTGGCGACGGGCCGCCGCTGATTTTGAATTCGAGACGACAGAACCCACGAATGTGTCGCGGCAGGCATTTGAAACCCTCTGTACAACGCTGCGAACTGAGCTAAACCAGTGGCTAGCAGCGGCGACGTTTGCCCCCATTGATCGCCGCCTGCGCACGCAGCTCTCAGCCCCTGCCGCCATTCGGGTCATGCTGACGGCCCATGCTCCATCAGTGCTGCGGTTTCCCTGGCGACTGTGGCATTTATTCGATGACTACCCCAATGCGGAACTCTCCCTGAGCCTGCCCGACTACAGCCGCGCCCTGAAGCAGGGGCAGGCCAACCCAGTCAGCAAAGTCCGCATCTTAGCGGTGTTGGGCAATGATGCGGGCATTGACGTGGCCACCGATCGCCAGATGTTGAGTCAATTGCCCGAGGCCGAAGTCACGCTGCTGGCTCAGCCCACCTTGAGCGAGTTGCAGCACCAGCTCTGGGAGTCAAGCTGGGACATCTTGTTTTTCGCCGGACATAGTACCAGTCGCGGCCAGGGATATTTGCAGGTCAATGCAACCGAAGCGCTGACCATTGAACAGCTCAAATATGCCCTGCGGCGAGCGGTGCAAAAGGGCTTGCAGCTCGCCATTTTGAATTCCTGTGATGGACTGGGGCTGGCCTGGGCGTTGGCCGATTTGCACCTGCCGCAGACGATTGTGATGCGCGAGCCCGTCCCCGATGCGATCGCCCATCAGTTCCTCAAAGGCTTCCTCGCTCAGTTCTCTCAGGGAGAGCCTCTCTACAGCTCAGTGCGCGTAGCCCGCGAGAAGCTGCACGGGCTGACGGACTTGGGCAATTGCGCCGCTTGGCTACCCGTAATTGTGCAAAACCCCGCCGAGGAACCGCCTACCTGGCAGCAGTTGGTCGGGCCTCGCCCGACTTCACCGCCCGTTCCCCAGTCGCCGCCTCAACGACGACTCGGCTTAACTCCCGCTATGCGCCGCGTGGGGCTAGGTACGCTGGCGATTACTGCGGCGATCGCGGGACTGCGCTGGGTCGGTGTTTTACAATCTGCCGAACTCTCCGCCTACGATGCCCTGATGCGGCTACGCCCCGCCGAAACCGCTGATCCCCGGTTGGTGGTGGTGGCGGTGGACGAAAGCGATATTCAGGCGCAAACCGAGGGCGATCGCCGGGGATCTTTAGCGGATGCTACGTTGCTGCAGACCCTCACCACCCTGGCGGCCTATGAGCCGCGGATCATCGGCCTGGACCTATACCGGGACTTTCCAGCCAGCGATCCGGCCTTGGTTGAAGCGCTGTCGCAGCCCAATGTGGTGGGACTCTGCAAAAGCCGGGATGCGATCGCTGATAAAGTCGGCATCAGTCCCCCGCCTGAATTGCCCCTCGCTCAAGTCGGCTTTAGCGACTTTATTGAAGACACTGACGGTATTTTGCGGCGGCAACTGTTGACCCTGACGCCCGATCCGGTATCCCCCTGCACCTCGCCTTACGGGTTTGCCACGCTGATCGCCATCCATTACCTCAACGAGGCCGGACGGCAACCCACCTTTACGGCCCAGGGTGATTTGCAAATTGGGGAGGTCGTCTTTCCCCGGTTGGAGCGACGAACCGGGGGCCTGCAACGGATGGATCACGGCGGCAACCAGCTCTTGCTCAACTACCGCTCCCTGCCGTCCCCAGCGCAAATTGCCCCCCAAATCTCCCTCCAGCAATTGTTGAACGGCCAGGTCAATCCAGAACGCCTTCGCGATCGCATCGTCTTGATCGGCGTGACGGCTGCTAGCAGTGGCGATTACTGGTCAACGCCTTATGGCACCCAGGCTCAAAACCGGACGGCGGGTGTCTTTATGCAAGCCCAGATGATTAGCCAGATGATTAGTGCGGTGGAAGACGATCGCCCCCTGATTTGGGTGTTGCCGCAGTGGGCGGAAGCGGTGTGTATTGCCCTGGGCGCGATCGCCGGTAGTCTGTTGGCCTGGCGCTGGCGATCGGCTCGGCTCATTCTGGCCTGGTTACTCACCGCCAGCGCTTTCACGGTCGGTGCCTGGGCTGTTCTAGTAACGGGGGGGTGGTTGCCGCTGTTACCGACTCTGTTGAGTCTAGGCGGCGGCGCGCTCCTAATAGCTTCTCAAGCAGCTTTGCCCACGGTTGATCGCTCGATAGCGTGACCGCGTTTATCGTAATAATACGGAACCTGATGGCGCTCAGTGTTTCGCTATACACTCAGTCCAATGCCAAGCTACCATTGTCGTCCCTGCCCAAAAACGTCGCAGAATTGACAATGCTTGGCCCGCAGTCCCCTTTACTGTGGATGACGTTTCTTTGAGACTGACGACCATGAGAGATGCTGGTAGGCGATCGCCTGGGTCAGTAGCGCCACTGCTGTTTCAAGTATCGGCAACCATTGGGCTGCTATTGCTCGCTCCGACCCTAACCCAGGCGCTCCCCACGCCTCCCGACCAGGGCGCACCCACCGGACGCCAACGAGGTGGAGCCTCCCGCGGCGACTGCATCGACTATCAAGATTTGACTGCCCTGGTGCCCGTCGTCGATGGCATTGTCTGGAGCCAAACGAGCAGCCCGACCCCTGACTTTTTCTTCTACGTCCCCAAAGCGCTGTCTGCCGACATGCCGCTAGAGCTGGTCGTGCAAGATCGCGAGGACAACTACGTTTTTCGTCAGCAGTTCTCGGTTGATGCGCCCCCCGGCATTCTCAGCATCCCCGTGACCTCCGAAAACGCTGGCTTAAGCCCGGGTGAAGCCTACCTCTGGACGTTTTCCATCTACTGCAATGCCGCTCGTCCCTCGGCGTCAGTGTCTGTTTTTGGGACGATCCAGCGGGTTGACGATGCGGTGGTGATCACGCCGGAGGCTCCCCTGACCCCCGACCGGCAACTTGATCTGGCCCAACAGTATGCTGAAACGGGGCTGTGGCATGAAGCGATGGCGCTCACGCTGTCGCTACACCCCACGAACTCTGACAATGCCGAGTATCTCGAAACATTAGGAGCGCTTTTAGAATCCGCTGGTCTTGCGGACATTGCGCCGACGGTGCCCGTGAGCGAGGTCCCCGAGTGACGCAGGCGATCGCCCCGCTTGTCTCAGTTGGTTGCATCGCCATTTTGGGGATGCTCTCTAACCGAGGTGAGGCGCAGGCGCAGGTGATCCCCGACGCGACCCTGTCGGCTGAAAGTTCCAACGTCAATACGGTGACGACCGATGGCACTCTTCACACCATTTCGGGCGGTGCGCTCCGGGGTGGCAATCTGTTTCACAGTTTTGAGCAGTTCTCGATCCCAGCGGGTGATACAGCGGTTTTCGCCAATCCCGATTTTGTGGTCAACATCATCAGTCGCGTCACCGGAGGCAACCTCTCGGATCTGCAGGGGACGATTCAAGCCGGGGGCAGCGCCAACCTGTTGCTCGTCAATCCGGCGGGAATTGTCATCGGGCCAAACGCTCGTCTCGACATTGGGGGCTCTTTCCTGGCTAGCACCGGGAACGGTTTAGGGTTTGAGAATGGGTTTCTGTACGATACCGTCGATCCGCAGGTGCCGCCGCTGTTAACGATTAGTGCGCCCATCGGACTCAATCTGGCTCAGTCTCCTGGCGATATCGCTGTCGGGGGATCCGGTGATACCCCTCCCTTAGCCGTCGTTGAGGGGCAAACGTTGGCCCTCAACGACGGCGAGGTCTGGATCACGGGCCGCGAACTCACAGCCCCTGAGGGGCGAATTGCCGTCGGTAGCGTTCAGGAGGCGAGTCGTCTGAACCTCACTCCCGATTCCCTGGGATTTGACGTAGGCTTCGACGGGGTCACCAACTTTGGCGATATTCAACTGACCGATCGCGCCGTGATCGATACCAGTGGCATCGGGGGCGGCGCGATCGCCCTCCACGGTCAGAACATTACCCTCTCTGGTCAGTCGGCGCTGATTTCTGACACATTGGGCGATCGCGATGGCAGCGGTATTCGAGTGGTGGGCGATCGCGTCCAACTGTTGGATAGCTCCTACCTTGGGGCGGCAACCTTGGGCAGCGGAGCCGCTAGCAGCATTGATATCACGGCCAACGATATCGCTATAGTCGGCACTGGCATTGCCAATTACAAACTCGTTGAGTTCAGGACCTTTTTGGGGGCTAGACAGATCAGCGATCACCAAATTGGCGGCATTGCCGCAACGACAACATCATCAGGACGCGCTGGCGATATCTCTTTGCAGGCCCAACGGGTTTCGCTGGACGAAGGGGTGTTGGTGTCTACCGAGTCATTTGGTACTGGCGATAGCGGCGATATCACTATTGCTGCAGCAGAATCGCTCCAGGCGAGAGGATCGGGCATTTTGGCGGGGAGTCGAGTATCGGGCATTCCCTTGGTGACGCCTGATGGGCTGCCTACCGGATTGTCTACTCGCGGTATCGCGGCGGGAGGCGGCGGCAGTATTACAGTTAATACGTCGCAACTGCTCATTGAAGAGGGGAGTGCGATCGCCGCTCTCACCCTGAGTGATCAAGATTCCGGCAACATTTCGATCCGCGCTCCCCATTCCGTGATCGTGGGGGGCTTTTTTGATCCATTTCCGCTGCCGACAACCCTCTCAACGAATACGATTGGCGGCAACGGAACCGCAGGTAACTTGCAAATTGAGACGGGGCGCTTGATTGTACAAGACGGAGCAGCAATTTTTGCTGATTCGGGGAGCAGAGGTATCGACGGCAACATCACTTTTGGTGGCACAGCCGGTGATGTATCTATAGTTGCCACTGATGCAGTTGATATTATCGGCAACCGGACTGTGGTTGCCGGGTTGGCGGCTAGCGGTGTGCGATCGCGAACCTTTTCTGATGCCCCTGCTGGCACGATCCAGATCGCCACCCCCACCCTGAATGTTCGGGATGGGGGGCTTATTAGTAGCGCTACGTTAAACGACGGTGCCGGTGGTGCCATCAACATTGATGCCCAGACAGTGGTTGTATCAGGAGATCCCAATCGTGCCGCTGAGACCTTCAGCAGCATTGGGGCCAGTTCAGGGGTTGAGCGTCAGACAGCGTTTACGACCGGAGCACTTGAGGCTTCACTGGCGGCTGGAGCTGGAGGTAACATCACCATCAACACGACGGCTCTGATTGTGCAGGGTGCCGCTGAAATTTCAGTGGGGAGCTTTGGTTCCGGGGCTGCTGGCAACCTCGATATCGCTGCTGAGGCCCTACGTTTAGATCGTGGTGGTCGGCTGATTGCAACGACGACGCCGGATGGAGGGGGCAATATCACTGTGACATCTCATACCCTGGCTCTTGACGGCAGCAGCATTACCGCCAGCTCAGATCGCGGCGATGGTGGCAACTTAACCTTTAATCTCCAGGACGTTCTGCTACTCAGAAATGGGAGTTTAATCTCCACCGAAGCGGGAACAGCCGGGGCAGGGGGCAACGGCGGGGACATTAACCTGAATCTACCCAACGGGTTTATCGTGGCGGTGCCGAGCGAAAACAGCGACATTCGCGCCAATGCCTTTGAAGGCGACGGAGGGAATGTCAACGTGATCGCTCGCAACCTCTTGGGCATCGCCTTTCGCCCCAATGTGCTGGATACGCCCCTCAGCGATATCACCGCCAGTTCTCAATTTGGCAATAGCGGCACCGTCATTATTAATGAGCTGGCCCCAGAGATTGCCCAAAGTGAGGTCACGCTATCCACCGAACTGGCTCCCCCCATGCTGGCTCAGGGCTGTCGGGCTCGGGGTTCGCAGACGGGCAGCTTTGTCATCACCGGACGGGGGGGACTGCCGACCAATCCGATCGCGCCCCTCAGTGCCGACACCGTCTGGCAAGATTTAGCCCCGATAGACATGATCGAGGACGAGGTTATAGAGG
>PYEQ01000121.1 GCA_003017785.1 filamentous cyanobacterium CCP5
GGAGTGAAGTAGTAGGTCGGGTAAAAGTAGAGATAGCGGTATTTACCATCCTCGAACCGTTTGCCGACTGCCTGGGTTTGATTCATCAAAATTTGCCGCAGCATCATCTCAATGCCCGCAATGCTGGAAATATTGCGCTTGGCGTTAGAGCCGCCCAGGTGTTGTTTGTTGGTATAGACCTGGGGCGTAAACAGTACCGCCGACTCCATCTGTTCGTTGACGGAATAGGGAGAGTGAGAAATAGAGCAGATCATTTGCCGTCCTCGTCCGGGCTTTTTAGCCGCTTTGTAATAGGCCAGTTCTTTCAAGAAGACATCGACTTGTTCTGCTGTTGAAGTTTCCTGAGTTTGACCCGGCAGCATCACCACTTTGCCGACCCATTCCCGCACGTCATCCCAACCATCGGCAACGGGGTACTGAGCCACAACAGGTTGTGTGAGCTGTGTGACATAGGCCATAACGTTGCTACAGGTTTCACGCAGATCTTCAATGCCGGGATTCTTTTCTAGAAACTTTGCGGCTAAAAAGTACCACTCATAGGGCACTCCGCCGGTATTACCCTTGAGCTTCAGCTCCTTCAGCTTTTCGTTGATGCGTTGAATTTCCCGAATCTGAGGTGAATATTCGGAGAGTTGCCAAAATTCAGCCACTTTATGAATGATGTTTTCGGGCAAAACCTCAGGCTTAATTTCCGAGAGTTCCGGCAAGTCTTTTTGCTTCTTCCTCTCTTTGGCTCGTTCCTTGATGACGGTTTCTAGCTGGTTAACCCGTTCTCCCCAAATTTTGCGGTTCATCAGGTCACCGAATTCAGCTAGCTGATCAATGCGGATGTCATCGCTGAATGAAAAATCGTAATCACCTGAGAGAACACCTCGCTGCTGAAAGGCCATTAAGTTTTCGCTGCGCTTAGTAGCTACCGAACCTTTATTGGGGTTCACAATCCGCAGCGTGGCATCGAGAGCCACCTGCATTAACCCTGGATCGTCAAAAAACAGGTTGTAATAGTCGGCATATTTCATGCCCTTGCCATCTCGCCCAAATCCTGTTTGACGAAGGCTCAACTGTCCAGCACACAATGCTTTAATGCCGTCTACAACTCGGTTGGGCAGGCTATCTGAAGAAATTTGCGGGGCATCACGACTAGCTAAATAAATGGCTCCTGTCGGTAGGTAGAGCAGGGTTGTGTAATGTGGATTCTCGGGGTCAATATTTAAGCTTTCATAGGCATCCATCAGGGCATTGTTAACTACATTGGTCAGTACCCCTCGGTTTTCGGAGATGGCGTGGTAGGTGAATCGAAGTTGCCCGTCGCTGAGACCATGGATGATGTCGTTGAGGCCTGAATTCTCAGCATCTTGGGGATGTTTGACGATGGAAGCAAGGCGATCAGCCAGACAGGTCAGGTCTGCAAGGCAGCGTAAGGTGCGATCGCGCAAGACTGGATTCAGCCCGTCCTCTGACAAATTGAGGTTCGTGTCATTGCGCCGCTGAGCGTTGTAGGCCAGAAACAGCAGGTCATCCAGATACTGCTGCCAGTCGTCTGGAGTCGCCGGACAGATGAAGTGATCCAGTTCCAGCGTCTCGACCAACACGGTAATGATTTCTCGGTGTTCCTCAATCGAGCGCTTCCGGATATCCCCTTCTGGATCACGCCGAATCGCTCGGAATTCCTCTGGCATCCTCGGAATCAGGTCATAGTCAAATTTCTCAAAGTCATGCAGGATAAAGCCGGATACCAGCAGGCGACGCTCCCGTTCTTTAACCTGTCTTCTAACTGTCGTATCCAGCGTCTGGAGCCGTCGCTCGATTAAATTGGCCGGGAACAAGCCATTCAGCAAGTGAGTGTTAAGCGATTGGTCAGCCGCATTGTCGCGACGAATCGGATCTTTGCCTACGGCAATGCGCTGAGGATTGACCACTCGATCCAGGTACTCGGCAAAAAACTTGCCCCCCTTAGCGGTGACGCCTACGGTGTACTTCAGCAGATTGGGCAATACAATCTCTGCAAAATCCTGCATGACAGCATCGCCAGGATTTTGGGCCTGAATAGCTTCCCGCAAAAGCTTTAGGGTCAGGAGTTCGCGGGCTACTGGCTCTACCGTTCTGTCGCTTTCTTCGTCGAGCCCAAAGTCGCCTTCGAGCCAGGAGTCATCAAGTTCTTCAAATTCGGAATCTTCATTTTGGGTGTCTAGCAACGACAGTTGCTCTGGATTGCCAGACTGATTAGGACGGTCCATGACGGATCCCCTATAGGTTAAAAACTGTTTTGCGGCGATCTCCTGCGGTTGCTACCCCAGCAGTTGATCAACCGTAAATTGAATGTCGGTAAATGCCTGAAATGCGATCGCCTGCCCTCGGCGGAAGGTCTGTAGCTGCTGGTAGCCTGCTTCACTGGGTTCTCGATAGATCTGCACCGCTTCAGCATTGAGATCCACAATCCAGACTTCAGCGATATTGTCTTTGGCATAGATGGGGACTTTTACCGTGCGGTCAAACTCAATGGTGGTGTCAGAGACTTCAATCAGGGCAAAGACATCCTGGGGTTGAGGATGCCCGTTTGCATAGAAGTCAGGCCGCCGCTGGAGAATGGCAAAATCCGGTTGGGGTTCAGACCGAGTGCTTAACTGAATCGGGTTTTGCACCCGCACGATCGCCCTACCGACTAATTCCCGCACCAGCAATTCATTCAGGCGATCTACGCAGGCGGCATGTTGCATGCCAATGGGCGACATTTCGATAATTTCTCCCTGAAGTAGCTCAACGCGATCTCGATCGGTCAGAATGCCGGACTCGATCATCTGGTGGTATTGCCCCACCGTGAATTTCTTGCGCAGAATTTGGACGGTCATGACTGTTCCTTCCCCATAAAAGGGATCTTCAATAATTGCATCGCGGACTACCGTCAAGGGAGTAAGGGTTTTCCATGTACTCCAACTCGGCCTGACGAGCCGTGTCGTGCCTCAGAATCGAAACAATAGACTCCATTGAGGAGAGGCGATCCTCTAACTGCGCATATTGCTGCTCAACTTCTTTGATGCGCTTATCCTGAAAGCTGTTACGAGATCTTTCCGCTTCGATTAAGTCAATAAAGCGACGAAGTAAGTCGAGGTCAGAATTGGGTTGTTGCACTGCCACATCCTCCTGTGCATATTTGCCCAAAATCCTAACATAGCTTCCTAGTATGTCGTGACCCCTTAAAAACTCTGCTCGCTCTCTGGTATGCTTCTCTTTAGCAGGAAGGGTGCCAGGATAATCTGCTGGAAATCTTGGTATACAAGGCCTCTGAGGTATTGAAACACGACTTACTAAGGTCGAAGCTAATTCCTTTCCTGCCCAATCTTCTAAGCAACCCATATCTCACCTCCTTCGCGCCTGAATCGGTGGGCCAGGGTGTCAATCAGCAGCGCTGACTGACCAAACGCCACTGAATAGGGCGCGTTGGCGTCGTGGACGCTGTTCGCGTCGCTGGCGGGATAAATCTGGAAGTGCATGGGTAGCTGCAACCGTAGCCGCACCTCTCGCACTGGCTTACGCAGGACGTAGCAGACCAGGGCTTGCTTTTTCAATCGCTGATTAATCGAACTGACCCAGGGATTATCCGGTTGCCAGACCTGGAGGCCGATCAATACCTGTACCTTGTAGGCATCGGCAATCGGCTGAAGGTCACCGGGGTAAGTAAACTTCCAGTTCAACCGCTCTTCCCGATAGCCCCGCAGCTTCATAAAGCCCAGGCAGTGCTTGAAGCGGCCTTTGGCAATGGGCTGCCCAGTACGCTTTGCCGTTTCGTCGAGCATGTCGAGAAAGGCCGATTTGCTCCACATCTCGATTTCCAGATTGCTGAGCACGCCGGGAAGGTCGTAGGTTTTGAAGCGATCGCGCTCATTAGCCTCAGTCAGGTCATACAACCCACATTGCAACGGACTCGACCCACGAAAGCTCATCGCATCTTCTGCAATGGGGTTACCCGTTTTTTGCCCCGACAGGTTTTGCCATTCCTCAGCCCAACCTTTGATCCGTCCAAAAACTTGACCAAATCGAGCTTCAAAAACCGTTTCGCAGGCTTGTTGAAACTTTTGCACAGAACCTTCGTATTGCGACTTCACCGCAGGATTGGATAGCTGTCGTCCGAGAGACACCGATTGAACGGCTCCCCACCGTTTGTAATAGCCCTCAAAGTCATTGATGCGGCGATAGTTTTCACGAATGAGGGTGTGGAACTGGAGACGATCGCATATGTCTCCATCTGCTAAAACGACCCCCTCTCCAGTAAACAGCCGCTCCACAAAGAAATTGGGCACCAATGCAAAGGCCATAAAGCCATCAAACTGAATCTCTCTCCCATCTTTCTGATAGCCGTCATGGCGTCCCAGTCGCCCCAACCGCTGGATGAAGTTACCCGCATCCGATGACTCGAAAATGAGAAAGTTGATTTTGAAATCAACCCCCACATCAATGGTGCTGGTGCCGATTACCAGGTCTGCTGCCAGAGATTCAGCTTTCTCCTGTCCCCCAGACAGACCGGTATTTTCCCGCACCGTAAGGCCATACTGGGCAAAGCATTCTCGAAAAGCAGGCGTCAGACGCTTCACCGCTGCAATGGAATTGAGGATGATAGCTCCCTTGCTGCCAGGATGTTCTAGAAACTGCTTGAGAATGGGCTCCTGATTCTCCTTCAGCCAAGTTTCGGAAGCCTTGGATGTCGGTTCCATCGACACAAAGGTCAGGTCAATCGACCGTGCAACCTGACGCCAGTGGTCTGCCTCTAAAGCCTCTGCTTCAGCCTGAGTCTCTGGGAATTGGTACTTGCCTTCATCAATGGGATTAATAACTCGACAGCGAAAACCCGCTTTATCCAAACGCTTTAATAAAGAATCGCTGGGGGTCGCTGATAGGAACAAAAACTTCTTGCGCCGATTGGTCGCCTGAATTAGCAGCATCGTATTCAAAACACTGGCTACCTGGGGCGCAGCAAACACATGAAATTCATCGAAGATGAAAAGGTCGAAGTCCTTGTCAATGCGGTTCCAGAGCTTGTCAGGCGTATCCTTACCCGTCAGATAAGCCCCCCGATGGAGGTAATGGAAAATGTCGGGGTTGGTGATGAGGACTTCCGATTGCCCCGCACGGGATGCGATCGCGCTGCCTTTCCGCAAACCCTCATTCTCGGAGTAAATTTCAAGCTCAGGGCCACTTAAACGATTTACCCTGGGCTCATTTGGTGGCAGAAAGTCATCAATGTAGCTTTGAACCTGGTTCTCTTGATCAGCGGCCAGAGCATTGGTGGGATAGAGGGCGATCGCGTGACAGTCTCCTTGAAGAATATCTAGATAAGCAGCCAGACTCTTGCCATCCCCTGTCATTGCGGTGTTGAAAACCACATCAATATTGGGATCTCGTAGAGCCTTGAGAGTCTCAAACTGATGCCACGACAGTTGCCACCCCTGCGGCAAATGCACTTCCTGGGGAACATTTGAGGCTGGGCAAGAGTAAACCGGCTTTAACTGAATTGAATACATAATTTTAAGGAAAAGTTTTGAAGGTTGAGTTTTGAGTTCTTAGTTAGGGTTTCTACTCAAAACTAAGAACTTAAAATATCCACCGCTGATCAAATACATAATTTTAAGGAAAAGTTTTGAAGGTTGAGTTTTGAGTTCTTAGTTAGGGTTTCTACTCAAAACTTAAAACTCAAAACTCAAAACTAAGAACTTATCGGTAATAGGGCTGCCGTCGAGGATATGAGGGTTGACCGTAATGCGCTCAATGAGTAGCCGCTCGCGATTCGTCATTCCTCACCACAAAGTATCCGTATATCGTTGATTGACTCAATATTGGCAGTGATAATAGAAATGAGCAATAGAGATATTTATAAAGTGTCCGTACAGATAGCGAAAGACACCTATGACGCGCAAAAAGCGATCAATCACTCTGTCCATTGAGGAGCATGAAAAAGTTCAACTCGAAGCGCTGGCACTAGAGTTTGACCAAACCTGGGGCGATAACCCCAATGTGTCGAAACTGGTGAAAGCGATCGCCCAGGGTAAGCTGCGTCTTGCCGCTAACCATGACTGGAGTCGCGATCGCATCAACATGCTCAATCGAATTCTGGGCTGGCTCAAAGATGACGGCCAACTTGATACCGCCCTAGAACTGGCCCATATCCTGCTGGAGCGGAGCGAACTGAGCGTGCCGCTGCGTCATCAGATTCAATGCTGGGCAGATAAACCGAGCGCGCCTTGGCGCCTCGACCTGGACCGCTGTATCCGCCTCCAGCGTCCCTTTCGTCTGGCCTATCAAGATGCCGCCGATCGCCTCTGGCACTTGACCGTGCGTCATGCTGGGATCGAGCGCCATGAAGACCGCCAATACCTCGACTGCTGGTGCGACGAAACCGAAGGCAACCACGATATCGATGCCCTCAAACATAACTGGTCACTGCGCCTCGACCGCATTCCCGACGAGGCGATGATTTCTCGGGCTGACGGTCATTGGCAGCCAGAACTCAGCTATATCGAGGTGGAGTTTCATCTCTTGCGCGGGTTGGCTTTTGGCTACCGCTCCAAAACGAAGGCCGATGTCACCGTGGAATGGCTCCCTGATCAGCAAATTAAACGAGTCGTGCGACGGGTGAGCAATACTTTTTGGTTCTTCCGAGAGGTGCGACGCTATGGGGCTGACTGCGTGGTCGTTGGACCAGCCGACGTGCGCGATCGCTTTGCCCAAGATGCGATCGCCCTAGCGCGGCACTACACAGAGTCGAACCGTGATAAGCCATCGGAGTCATAATTTAGTTTCGATCCCGTGGGCTCAAACTAAAACTGGCTTAGAATTTGTGAATTCACGATGCTTTGGCCGCCACCAGGTTTCAACTCCTGCGTTTGTCGACCTCAAGAACATGAGAGCACTCACCCTCATCTACTGGAAGCTCATACAGTCTATTCAAACCCGGTGGCTTCGATACGGCCTTTACTTTCTATGTTCTCCGCTGCCATTAAAGTGTCTGCCTGCCTGCTTGTTGACGCTGCTATCTTTTAGCCTCTATGCCAATCATCTCAGCGGACTGAGCCTTGTTTCGGCTGCGATCGTGGGCTGGTTCTCCGCCGCATTCTGGCTGCATTACGACGACCTTTGGGATCAGCAGGTAGACCAAATCAATCATCCACAGCGTCCTCTAGCCAGCGGCGCCATTCATCAACGGGGTGCGATCGTGGCCACGCTCCTTGCATTTCTGACGGCCAATAGCGCCGCCTGGGCCATGGGCTACCGGGCCTGGGGGTTTACGCTGTTTCATCTCGGTTTGGCCCTGATCTATCCGCTGCTTTGCCGACTGCAAAAGGTGCTGGCAAACCTCGTCGGGGCCTGGACGATGCTGACCCCTCAGGTGTTGTTTGGCCCGTTTATCGCCGCCTCTGGGTGGGATGCCTTTTGTGTCTTTGTACTTTGCCTGTATCCCCTCTCCGTCGGGACTCAGCTGCAGCTCGACATGGCCGATGTCAAGGGCGATCGCGAGCTTGGCCTGCGGACCTTTGTGATTATGTACGGCAAAGACAATACCTACACGGCTATCTTGGCCTGCATCGTGGTGTCATGCCTTGTCTTTTTCCTGTTTGGCATATCGAATCTGCATACCCTTGCAGGATTTACGATTTATGTGGCGATTTATAGTTTTGCCCTGATAAATCTGATCTACTCAAATGAACAGGGAGACGCCCACCAGGACTTCTTGTATCAAATTGAATACGCCAGTCGCGGAGTTATTTTGGCGGTTTTACTGGGGCTGATAGCGCCTATGCCCTGGGCGGATAGGTTGCTTGGCTGATAAAAATTTTCATTCTTCAACTTTTTATTCTTCAACAAAGTCGTAACGGCCAGAGCCAAAAAGGCCCTCTCCTGTCTTCGAAGAGGGCCCCAGGGTGAGAGAAAACCAGGGTGAGAGGAAACAAAGGGAGATACCCCACGGGGACAGGTAGTGCTCACCCGGTTTTGTGACTTATACCAAGTCCCGATCGAGAACTATGTTTCCCCTTAGGCAAAACTCCACTTCTGGACTTGGACAAGGTTTAACTCGGCAGGATGGGCACCGCCTACTCAGTCATCACGAGGCGATGAATTCGTTCCACTTCTGTACCAGGTAGGTGTTCTCCTCCATGGTGGAGTTCCAGCAGACGATGTTGCCAAAGCGCTCATCGAAGGAGCCGCCGTCCCGTACTGCCCCTGCCTTGGCCAGGGTCTTGCCGAAAGGATCTACCATGTCTTCGCTGGCTTCCTTGCCTTCGTACCAGTAGCCCCACTCCGCCTCAGACATATACTTCTTGGCGTTTTCTGGGGCCGCGCTGTAGTAGCCCTGACGGCCCAGGAATGCGCCGACCCAACCTTCCAGCATCCAGTTGATGTACTCATAGGCCGCATCCAGCTGGATGCCCTCGAGGTTCTTGGAGAGGCCAATGCCGCCGCCCCAGCCCCGATAGCCTTCCTTCAGCGGAGCATAAATGCACTCAATCCCCTGGGACTGGACGGCGGTAACCGCAGGTGACCACATGGACTGCAGCACCACCTCGCCAGAGGTCATCAGGTTCACCGATTCATCGAAGGTTTTCCAGAAGGCGCGGAACTGGCCGTTGGCCTTTTGCTCCTTGAGAATCTCGGTGATCTGGTCGATTTCGGCACGGGTCATGTTGCCCTTGTCCCCAAAGGTCATCAAGCCCAGGGCCTCCGCCACCATGGCGGCATCCATGATACCGATTTGGGGAATGTCGAGGATGGAAGTCTTGCCCCGGAATTCTTCGTTGAACAGTTCTCCCCAGCTCTCGATCTGACGACCGACTAGATCGGGGCGATAGCCCAGGGTATCGGCGTTGTACTGGAAGGGAATTAAGGTGGCGTGGTCCGTGGGGCCGTCGGCAAATTCTTTGGCTTCTGGGCTAGCCACATACTGCACCTTGTAGGGCGCAGTGCCCTGGGAAGTTTCCACTGGCATTCCTTTAAACTCGCCCGTGCGGAAAAAAGAAACGATTTTGTCGTAGTCAGTCACCCTGGAAATATCGATCGCCTGCAAATTTCCTGAGGGCACCACCAGGGGCAGGCTGAAATATTCCCCGTCGAAGATGTCGTACTGGCCGGGCTGGGTGATGGCGATCTGGTTGTTCTCTTCGGTGCTCAGGGCCCGCATCTCTAGCTTAAAGCCGAGGTCTTCCTGGGCTTTGTCGCGGATTTCGTTGATCTGCGAAACCCCGGTACCGATCAGCCGCAGGGTGACGTCTTTGATCTGGTTGGTGTTTACCTCAGGGCCGGAGGCTGGGTTGTTGGGAGTGCCCTTGGGGGCGGAGGCGCAGCGGGTGGCGGTCAAAAAAGCGCCAGCGGCCAGGCCAGTGCGAATCACATGACGGCGGGAAATGTTACCCATGTTGATCAATTCTCCTGGATTCTTATGGATGCTTAAAACGTGGATGCGTGTTGAGGGCGAATTTTGAGGAGTATCCTACAGCACAAAGCGACGCCTAGTGGGGTAAATACACACAGTCTTCAGCTGGCCAGTCGAGGGCAACCACCTGCCCTTCGTGGAACTGAGACTGCATCCAGTCGGTGGTGCGGGCTTTGTACAGCAGTTCCTGCCCAGACTTCTCAGCAATCACCGACACCCGGGTGATGTAGCCGGTGAACTCCACGGCGGTAATCCGGGCGGTAAGGCGATTTGTAGCGGGAGCAGGGTCGCTAGATTCGCCTCCACTGAGGGCTTTAATCCGCAGGTGGTCGGCCCGGACGCAGCAGGCAGCCTCATCCCCCACCTGGGCAAAATCTCCCCGGCAGAGCAGCGTGCCCAGCTTGGGCACCTCTAGCTGAATCAAATAGCCCTGAATATCTTTCACGGCGCTCACCACCCTGCCGGGGAAGATGTTGTTGTCTCCGGTGAAGCTGGCGACGAACCGAGAGATCGGCTTGGCGAAGATCTCGTGGGGCGGCCCTACCTGATCGATGCGGCCGTGATCCATCACCGCAATCTGATCGGACAGGGAGAAAGCTTCATCCTGGTTGTGGGTGACCTGGATGAAGGTCATGCCAAACTGCCGCTGGAGCT
>PYEQ01000122.1 GCA_003017785.1 filamentous cyanobacterium CCP5
TAGCCAGACCGCTAGCGAAGGCTAGCCATCCTGTTCGTTTTCGCCAGCGTCCACGCCCCATCACTTCTCCTCAAACATCTGAGCCCCGCTTCTGTCAGCTATCGTGCAGCACATGGGCCAGAAACCGCTCAGTATAGTACAAGGCCAGCTGATTGCTGAGGCCTCGAAAAACGGCATCAAAGGCATGATCGGCCCAGGGAATTTTAATCAGAGCCGCCCCATTGCCATCAGCCTCAAGATTTGCGGCTAGCTTTTGCCCAAATTTGGATAACACGATCCGATCCTTATCGCCATAAATCAACAGGGTAGGCGGCAATCCCGGCCGTATGTAGCTGCTGGGAGAGGCCACTCGATAGCGATCGCCAACGCGCTCAGGCGCACCGCCCAGAAAAGTTCTCAACACAGACCGGACATCAAGGGGATCCGGTACTGGAAGATCCCAGTAGCCATTCAAGAGATTGACCGGTCCGTAGTAGTTCACCACGGCTCGGATAGGTGGAGCGCCAGGCTGATAGGCCGCCAACATCGCCAGGTGAGCACCGGCGGATTTTCCTAGCAAGGCCATCCGGGTCGAATCGCTTTCATAGGCAGCCCCATGGGTTTGGATAAACGCCAGCGCCGCCTGCACGTCTTGAATCTGAGCCGGAAACTGATACTTAGGAGCATGGCGGTAGGAAATGGACCAAACCACGTATCCCTGGCCTGCCAGGTAGCGAGCCAGGCGAACATTGTCTTGGGAATTGCCCCGCTGCCAGGCGCCCCCGTAGATCAAGACGATCGCTGGATACAGACCCGGCTGGGGCGGCTGATGAATATCCAGGGTCAGGGGCCCCCCTAGCGGAGCGGCAAACTGGATGCCCGTCGTGACTCGCACGGGTTCCAGGGCTATCCCCTGCCAAACCACAGACCACACCAGGGACTTAGGTCGCAGATTCTGGGAAAACGGTGGAGCTGCCGATAGAACTTCAGGGCCAAACGCTTGCTTCATAGCCGTTCCAGCCGCCTGCTGGGCCGCCGGAAGCTGAACTACCGGGGTCAGGCTCAAGCCCAAGGAGATCGCGCCCACTACCAGTCCTGGGACTCCAACGGCCCCCTCGGCCAGCCGATAGCCACTCAGCCCCAGCCCCAGCAGATTAACCACTACCAGCCAGGGGCTAATTTCAGGGGCAACCACCGCAAACGGCAGCAGTGCCGCAATCGGCGCTGGCAACACTATACAGAGGCTCAGAATCAGCCCCAGACCGCTGATAGCTAACGTAATCAGTGCCACCACCCTTCCCCTGCCCTAAGCTGGGGCCGCTTCTACGTAGGGGGCAATATAGCGTCGCCCCCGCTGCAGGTAGTAGTCAGAAAACAGCGGCTCAAACTGCTGCTGCACCAGGTCCATCGCCCGCTGCATACGCTGCTGACCAAACGCTAAAAACTGAGCCGCTGAGTAGGCGTAAAATTCTCTTTGGGCTGTGTCCACATTTTTCTTAAAGGCTTGCTGATAAAGGTCGCGGATTTGCCCGAGCAACTCTTCCACTTCAGGGGTGAACCGAATCGTTTCACCATTGGGCAAATCGATGCGCTTTTCTTTGATAAAGCCAATTACCACCTGCATGCACTCCCGGGTCTGCTCGATAGACAGACACTGCTCATCCTGGCGTCGAAAGGCCCACTGGATGCATCCATTGGTCACCTCCAATACCCGAATCACGGCCATCTTGTCCAGTTCCTGCGGATCAAGCGCAGCTAGCTCTTCAATCCGCTGCTCAATCCGCTCCTTGAAATCGTCGTAGTCGGCCTCAAAGTATTCCTGTAGCTCGCGAATTTGAGCCAGTTTCTCCCAGTTGACGTCCATCGTGGCTCCTCCGTTTAGCTTGATGGTACGCGCTGAGACTTGGTTAAACTAACCCGCCATTGGTTCTGTAACGATTTTTCTCCAGGCCAGCTCGAACATATAGCAGTTAACAGGTTGGGTAAGACAATTCTCAAACTTGACGTTCAAACGTTTGAACGTTCTCAACCTCTTAACATGTCCTAACCTACTCCTTGAGCGCCATACCAGGCATAGACAAGCAGCCACTACCGCATCACCGGCACCGAGTCCAGCAGTCTTTCGACCAGCACAGAACTTTTGTGGCCTCCTCCCGGAATCAGCCGATGGGCAAGCACAAACGGGGCTAGATATTTAGCATCGTCGGGAAGGCCATATTCTCGCCCTTCTAAGAAAGCCAGGGCCTGAACCGCCCGGTAGAGGGCTACTGTGCCCCGGGGACTAGCACCTAACGTAATCTCATCGCTATCGCGGGTAGCCCTCACCAAGCCAAGGATGTAGCGCTTCAGCGATTCCTCAATATGTACCTGAGCACATTGCCGCCTGAGGGAAAGAACCTCTTCAAGGGTAATGCAAGGCCGCAGCATACTGGGCGATAGGCCAGTGCCAATCCGCTCTAACATGCTGAGTTCTTCAGAATCGCTCGGATAGCCCAGGCTAAAGGAAAGGGCGAAGCGATCCATCTGAGCCTCGGGCAGAGGGAAGGTGCCCTGATACTCCACTGGGTTTTGGGTCGCAATCACAAAAAACGGATCGGGGACGGAGCGAGATATGCCATCGATGGTGACCTGATTCTCCTCCATCACTTCTAACAGGGCCGACTGAGTACGAGGAGTAGCACGGTTGATCTCATCAGCCAGCAAAACGTTGGCAAAGGCAGGCCCCGGCATAAATTGAAACTCACCATTGCTGGGATTCCAGATATTAGTACCGGTAATGTCCGTAGGCATCAGGTCTGGGGTGCACTGGATCCGGTAAAACTTGCCATCGATGCAGCGGGCAAGGGACTTGGCTAGCAGAGTCTTGCCGACTCCAGGCACATCCTCCAACAGCGCATGCCCTCCAGAAAACAAAGCCACTAACACTAGACGAATGGCATCTGATTTACCGACAACGGTTTTATTCAGATTCTGAACTAGTGTCTCAATCCGATCGCGCATAAGAATCTAGCCCCTTTGTTAGGCCTATCATGCCCTTGATCAAGGATGATTGCCCACCGACAAAGCAGCCGTTGCAGCGGCCGCATCCGCTTGAATTTGCTGCTTGAGCTGTTCGAGAGAATCAAACCGTTGCTCTGGCCGCAGGAAGCGATCAAGGGCTACCGTCAAGGTCAAACCATACAAGTCCCCCCTCCAGCCGAGCAGGTGAACCTCGATGGATGGGGATTGACCATCCACGGTGGGCCGATAGCCCAAATTCATAACCCCCGGATGGGGACGCAGCGGTTCCGGGTTGAGACCATAGACCCAGACGCTATACACTCCGTAGCAAGGTAAAAATTTATCCGCCGGCAACTCTAGGTTGGCTGTCGGAAACCCTAGGGTGCGTCCCAGTTTCTGGCCTTCCACAACACGGCCCATGAGGCGGTAGGGTCGCCCTAACAATTCCTCCGCATCGGTCAGGTGCCCCGCCGCTAGGGCCGCACGAATCCGGGAACTACTAATCCGCTCATCGCCAGTTCGCTTAAGATCGGCCACGGTTACTTGGATTCCTTGGGCAGAGGCGATCGCTGATAGGTCTTGAACGGTGCCGAGGCGGCGGTGGCCAAAGCGAAAATCGCGGCCCACGCTAATGTGCTGGGCCTGGAGATGCTGCAGCAAGATCTTATTGATAAAGTCCTCTGGGCTCAGACTTGCTAGAGCCTGGTTAAAAGGCAGCAGGATCAGCTGTTCCACCCCTAACTGCCTGAGCAAAATCACTTTTTCGGCAATCGGTGTCAGCAGTGGCCGAGACTGCCCCGAGAAATATTCTTGAGGATGTGGATAAAAAGTCAGGACCGTTGACACAGGTCTATCGCCGGGCAAAGGCGCCACAGCAGAGTCCTGTAGTAGGGAGAACGGAGTATCGCTGTACCCTTCTATCCATTGAAGAGTGGTCAGGTCAGAGACAGCGTAATCTAGAGCATCAGGCTCAGAATCAGACGCCTCAGGGGACAATATCGGCCGAATAACCTCTCGGTGCCCCAGATGGACCCCATCAAAATTCCCTAGGGCTACTCGGGTCGGAGCTTTAACCGCTGACGGAGAAGAGGTAATCCACACACTTTACATTTCTATACGTATTCACACCGTGACATATCTAGCCACCGGTCGCAATACCAGAGTAAAGGCTGGCTGATCAACTCCAGCTAGATTTGAGTTAGGGATTAGCTAAGAGACAGGCTGGCGATCGCCCTGCCCACTTTATTCATAATCCGTTGGAGCGCAGTTTAGGCGGTTTCCAGGCAAGCTGGCTCGTCAGCGGTCATCAGATCAATGGTCATGGCTTCCTTGGCAATGATGCTGTTTGGGAAAGCGGCCTTAGTATTGAGAGCCACCTGATCCATAAATTCATCATTGTGGATAGGGTCATGGTGAAAGATCACCAGCTGTTTAACCTTGGCGGCTTTGGCCACTTTCACCGCTTCTTGCCAGGTGGAGTGACCCCAGCCGACCTTGCTGGTCTTCTCGTGGTGATATTCTTCGTCAGTGTAGGTGGCGTCGTAGATCATCAGGTCGGCGTTGCGGGCCAACCACAACACGTTTTCGTCTAGCCGATCTGGAAAATGCTCGGTGTCGGTGATATAAGCGGCAACACGCCCACCGTAGCTAACCCGATAGCCAACGGCTTCGCCAGGATGATTCAAAAGGGCATTCTCCACTTTAATGCCGCCGATTTGCACCATCTCGCCGACATCAATGTCGCAGAACTTCAGATCAGCCCCCATTACCTGCAGCGGCACCGGGAAGTTGGGGTGGAGCATCTGGTCATTGAGGCGCTGTTCAATGGTTGAACCGTTAGGGGCGATTGCCCCATATATATTGAATCGATTCCCGGGTACGAATGCCGGTACAAAGAAGGGGAACCCCTGGATATGGTCCCAATGGGAGTGGGTGAAGAACATGTAGGCTTCCAGGGGCATCTGGGAAAGGAGCGTCAGTCCGAGTTCTCTGAGGCCTGTACCGCCGTCAAAAATCAGCCGTTTCCCTGCCACCAGCATTTCGACGCAGGAGGTATTGCCCCCGTAGCGCACCGTATTAGAACCGGGGCAGGCAATACTGCCGCGAACTCCCCAAAAACGGACATCGAACTGCTTTTGTTCTTCAGCCATGGATTCAGTGCGTGGTCAAGTTACTGCTGAGCACATGAGGCCAAGAGCACCCAGGTCTTCTTTGGCGGCTCAAGTCCCTTTGAAGACAATGATTGAGGGCAATTACTAGCATTTGCTAAAGATAGCTCTGACCCCAGGTTACCCGCAAATTCTCTAGGAAGTGTGATCCATATCCGCAATAAACCGGGCAAAAAGTTTATCTATGTCATCAAAACTGGTCTGCAACTCAGTCAATCCCCGGATAGCCGTCAGGTTGTACTGAAGCGGCGTGATGGAAATATAGCCCTGCTGGATAGCGGCTACATCCGTGGATAACGCCTTAACTGCCATCGTCGTCGCCGGATCCCATTCGGGATGGGGAGCATCTTCAATTTCTTGAACCACCTCTCCGGCCAGCCAGTAATAGACTTTGCCACGGGGATCGATCCGCCGTTCAAACTGATCAAAATAGCGGCGAATCCCCTGGCAAGTAATTTTGCACCCCTTCAAGTCATGTCTGGGGCAGGCGGGCACGTTCACATTTAAGAGCATGGCTGAATCAACTGGCTGCTGTTGAATGTGGCTAACTAGCACCTGGGCAAAGCGGGCGGCTGGGCGAAAGTCAACATCCCCGAAGCTCGCCAAACTGATCGCGATCGCCGGAATCCCTTCGATCGTGCCTTCCATTGCCGCTGATACCGTCCCGGAATACAGCACGTCGGTCCCTAAATTGGCCCCGTGGTTGATACCAGCTATGACCAGATCAGGGGAAGACTCCAGCAGGGCTCCTAGGGCCAGCTTGACACAGTCCGCGGGGGTGCCCGAACAGGCCCAGGCTCGAATCTGAGGGTGAAACAGGGATTCGATCGTTTCGGCTCGAATTGGTTTATGGAGAGTGAGACCGTGACCAGTGGCTGATCGCTCGCGATCAGGACAAACAACCGTCACCTGATGCCCTGCCACCGCTAGACCATCGGCCAGGGCCCGAATTCCCGGAGCAAAAATACCATCGTCATTACTCAGTAAAAGATTCATAGGGACCCAGGAAACCCATACACTAGAAACAGCCAGAAGACGTCAGCTAATTGAGAACCCAGCCACTAAACCGTCGGCTGCATGTTAGCTGGACTACGACCATGGTGACCCATCCAATTGTTACGGGAAGACGAGGGAATGACCACCGCGCCAACCAATCTAGAATCGGATCTCCAGCGCTTGCAAGCAGAGGCCAGTGAGGCGATCGCCGCTGCTGCCGACCTGGATACCCTGGAGCAGCTGCGGGTTAGCTACCTAGGCAAGAAGGGCCAGCTATCTAAGGTACTCGGGGGCATGGGTAAGCTACCAGCGGAAGACCGCCCTCGCATTGGAACCCTCGCCAACACAGTCAAAACCGCCCTGCAGGAATCCTTAGAGACCCGCAAGAGTACCCTGGAAGGGGCCAAGATTCAGGCTCAGCTCGAGGCAGAAACCCTTGACGTAACGATGCCAGGAGTTTATCGCCCCCAAGGGCATATCCATCCAATCAACAGCATCATCGATCGCATCGTCGATATTTTTGTGGGCCTGGGCTACACCGATGCCACCGGCCCAGAAATTGAAACCGATTACTACAACTTTGAGGCTCTCAATTTTCTCGAAGATCACCCCGCCCGGGATATGCAGGATACTCTGTATTTGCCCAACGGAGACTTGATGCGGACCCATACATCTAACGTGCAGATTCGCTACATGCAGGAGCACGAGCCGCCGCTACGGGCGATCGCCACCGGGCGCTGCTATCGTCGCGATACCGTGGATGCCACCCATGCAGCGGTGTTCCACCAGATTGAGTTTTTCGCAGTCGATGAGAATATCACCTTTGCTGACCTCCGAGGCACCATCAAGGTCTTTCTAGAAACTCTCTACGGGGATCTGCCGGTGCGCTTTCGGCCCAGCTATTTTCCCTTCACCGAGCCCTCTGCGGAGGTGGATGTGCAGTGGCAGGGGCGCTGGCTAGAGGTGCTCGGCTGCGGCATGATTGACCCCAACGTCATGAAAGCCGTTGGCTACGACCCGGAAGTCTATACGGGTTTTGCGGCAGGGCTAGGGGTAGAACGTCTGGCAATGGTACAGCACCAAATTGACGATATCCGCCGACTCTACTCCAGCGATTTGCGGTTTTTGCAACAGTTTTAAGTCTATTGAGAAGACCTGTTTTAACCTTTTGGTGGTTTGTCCTGGCTATGGGCCATCAAAAACTCTGAAACGGCCCGATTGAAAGGCTCGGCATCTGTCAGGAAGGCCCAGTGATGACTCGGTACCGGCTGGATTTTCAAATCAGTGAGGTACCGACGATAGGGTTTCAGCTGCCAGTCGAAGCAGTTAACACCCCGTTCGGGCTGAATCAATAACGTGGGAACATCCACCGGACGAACCAGCCCTGATACCCTCAAAACATCATCGAAAATACCGTTACGGGCAGCAATCGAGAATTTGCTGCTCCAGGTGCCATCCGGCTTGGCCTCAATACTTTCTTCGAAGATCTGCTGCTGCCAGGGCGTCCAAGCGCGATACTGCTTTAAGGTCTTGGCCTGAGCGATCGCCGCCTCGTGAGTTTCAAACGGCCCCATTCCCTGTAAAAACGGCAGCAACTTGTAGAACAGAGGAAATGTAATCCGCAGTAGGCTAGGCCAGCCGTAAACAAAAATAGGATCGACGATCACCATGGAACGAAACCGATTCGGATGGTGAGTCGCCCAGATACAGGCAATCTTACCGGTCCAGGAATGCCCTAGGATGTGGGCTGACTTCCAGCCCAGATGATCCATCAGATCTTCGAGGACGGCTATGATTTTCGCCGAGTCATAGCCCCTGTCGGGCTTGATACTGTCGCCGTGACCAGGAAGATCCGGGGCAATAAGGTGAAATCGATCGCTTAAAGTTTCTCCTAAGGACTGCCAGACTCGGGCATGATCGGCCAGACCATGGAGTAAAAGTACCGGCGGCAACCCGGCGGCACCCCACTCCAAATAGGCAATAGTCAGGGTCGATAGCTGAATACTCTGGCGGGATGTCATCCCTAATGCTTATTCTTGGCGGTGAGCCGATGGTGACGCGGCTGGGTTCATCTGGGCAGGGAGGGTTTGGGTAGCGGCGGGCAGCCCGTTTACAGAGCTTTCGACCGGTAGCGATCGCACCTGTCGCATCAGACTTCCCATTTCCAGAGCGCTCATGGCGTAGCTCCAGCCCAGATTGCTCTTAATTCCAGCCCGCTCAAGGGCCTGCTGGAGCGTGTCGGTCGTCAACACGCCAAACACAACCGGAACCCCCGTTTGAAAACCAGCGGCGGCAATTCCTTTAGACACCTCTGCCGCCACATAATCAAAGTGAGGCGTTTGCCCCTTGATCACTGCCCCCAAGCAAATGATGGCGTCATAACGCCCAGAAAGAGCTAGCTGGCGAGCCACGAGAGGCACTTCAAAACTACCTGGCACCCAGGCATAGTCCACCTGGGTGCCGTTCGGATCCACGTCGATGCCGTGGCGTTTGAGGCAGTCTTGGCAGCCCGCCAGCAGCTTGCCGGTGATTAGATCGTTAAAGCGACCGATTACGATCGCGAACCTTAAAGGCTCGGCCTGGGTAAAGGTCCCTTCAAAAACAGCCATAAAAAGTCTCTAGGCTACAAAGTAATTGAGGCTGCCCACAACGACTACCAGCACGCCCCACACAATTGAGCCTAACAAAATCAAGCGCTTAGACTGATCCCAATTTTGGGGAGAAGCATAGGCTACCGGCACATACACCACTAGCACGAAGGACATCAGCACTAGCGCAAACAGCGCCAATTGGAACAAAATTAGCATTCGAGGATCCCAATCACAGCACAGCGGTAAGGAAATTGGGGCTCAGTTAACCTGATCGCCCTAATCTTCCCTATCTAGAAAACTATCAGAAAGTGCCCCCCCGGAAAAGTCTGAATTCAGCTAATAGACGGCCTTACCCATCGGTGACCGGCTGTCATCCAGTGGCCCTCTATGATGAAGGAAGCTGCACCCGGCCTTAAATGAATGCATCTGGTTCTTTGCCACACCACCGCTGACTTTGACTGCCTCGGGGCGGCGGTCGGGATTGCTCGCCTCAGGCCCGGCAGTCGAATTGTGCTGGCGGGTGGTGCCCATCCCACGGTGCAGCGATTTTTAGCCCTCCATCGAGACGAATATCCGCTTATGGAGCGGCGGTCGGTCAATTTCGAGCACGTGCAGTCGCTCACAGTCGTGGATGCGGCCTATCGCGATCGCTTCGGCCCTATCTCTGACTGGATTGACCGCGCCGCTGATAGCAATCTGCCCATTTCTCGATTCGACCATCACCTGGGCAGCGCTGGTGATATTCCTACCCAACATCGCTATGTAGATGCCGTAGGGGCCGCCACTACCCTGGTCGTCGAACAGCTCCAGGCCAGCCAAATTGAACCCACCGCGGCCGAAGCTACGGTTATGGCCCTCGGCATTCACGTGGATACTGGCTCCTTAACCTATGAACAGGCCACAGCCCGAGACGCGCAAGCCCTGGCCTGGCTGATGGCCTTCGGAGCTAGCCAGCGGGCGATCGCCGATTTTGTGGAGCCGGTATTGTCCCCTCAGCTGCAGGATCTCTTCAGCCTGGCCATGGACTCTTTAGAGGGAGAAACCCTCGAGGGCTACCTGCTTTCGCGGGTCACCTTAGCTGTAGAGGAATACGTGCCTGGGCTGTCGAGTCTGGCAGAACGACTCATGAGCTGGTCGGACAGCGACTTGCTGCTAGTGGGTGCCTACTATCCCCATACCCATGAAAACCATAAGCTCACCCTGATTGGCCGGGTACGGGGCCGTCTAGCAGACCGGGCTCAGCACCTGGATCGAGGCGAG
>PYEQ01000123.1 GCA_003017785.1 filamentous cyanobacterium CCP5
GCTTAAAAGGATTTAGTCACCGCCGGCCTAAAACCGCCATATCCTGTGGCTTTCTGAACCGGGGTCTTCGCCTTATATATGGTCGTCTTATATATGTAGGATATGTAGGATTTTATCTAGGCTTTCGGAGCAGACCGGGTGGCGAGGACTGCTGAGGAACTATATGCAACATCTCCTGACAGGATTATTCTTGGCTGGCGGATATATTCCCCACGGCCACTGCTATCTTTGGCAGCCCAGCCTGGTCTGGCTCCACATTCTCTCCGATAGTCTGATCGCGATCGCCTACTTTTCGATTCCGATCACCCTGCTGTATCTGCTAAAGAAGCGTCAGGACTGGCCGTTTAATCGAATCTTTGTGCTGTTTGCTCTGTTTATCATTGCCTGCGGCACAACCCACATCACCGCCGTTTGGACCCTCTGGTATCCCACCTACTGGCTATCGGGGACGATCAAAGCCTTGACGGCGTTGATTTCTGTGGTCACGGCTGTAGAACTGGTCAAGCTCGTGCCCCCGGCCCTGACGCTGCCTAGCCCTGCCCAGCTGACGGCGGCTAATCAAACCCTCCAGGAGCAAATTCGAGAGCGCCTCCAGGCAGAAGAACGGCTGCGCCAGTCCCAGGACGAGTTAGAGCAGCGGGTACAGGATCGCACTGCCGAGTTAGTTAAGGCCAACCACCGCCTCCAGGCCGAAATCGTTGATCGCCAGCGCCATCAGGAAGCGCTCACAGCTAGCGAGACCCGCTATCGAGAGCTGATTGAAGATGCCCCCGATGCGATTTTGATTGCTGACTCCAGCGGGAAGTTTATCGATGTAAATACCAACGCCTGTCGGCTGATGGGCTATCCCGAGGGGGTGCTGGTGGGGATGACCTACGACCAGATTTTGGTTCCCCAAGAACTGGATCGGATGGCTGCAGTCCGATCGCAGCTCCAGGCGGGGATGACCCAGGTGGCCGAGTGGCATATGGTTCGTCGGGATAACACCGAGATTCCCGTCGAAATCAGCACCAAAATCCATGCTGATGGCCGCTGGCAGTCATTTATCCGCGACATTAGCGCCCGCCGAGCCACCCAGGCCAAGATTCGAGAAACCGAAGCTCGCCTCAGAAGCTTTGTCGATGCTAATGTCATCGGCATTCTGTTCGGCGACATCCACGGTGCCATCTACGACGCTAATGATGAACTCCTGCGAATCATTGGCTATACCCGAGCCGAGCTGGTGTCGGGACAAATTAACTGGACCGACCTGACACCGCCCGAGTATTTGCCCCTCGACCAGGAACACATTCAGGAGGCGCAGACCAGAGGGGGCTGTACCCCCTACGAGAAAGAGTACATCTGCAAAAACGGTCAGCGGGTGCCGGTGCTGCTGGGGTATACCCTCCTGGGGCAGCAGCGGGATGAGACCGTTGCTTTTGTGCTGGATTTGACCCGGCAAAAGCAGACCGAAGCCGAGCGCGATCACCTCCTTCATCGAGAACAGCTGGCCCGCCAGGAAGCCGAAGCCGCTAACCGCACCAAGGATGAGTTTCTGGCGGTCCTTTCCCATGAACTGCGGACGCCGTTGAATCCCATCTTGGGCTGGGCTACCCTGTTGCGCAGCCGCCAAGTGGATGGGGCCGCCCTGGATAAGGGCCTTGATGCGATCGAGCGCAACATTCGCCTCCAGCTTCAGCTGATCGATGATCTGCTGGATGTGTCTCGGATTATTCAAGGCAAGTTGAAGATGACCATGGAAATCGTCAACTTGGCAGAGGTAATCAGGGCCGCCATGGAGGCCGTCGAGCTCTCTGCCGAGGCCAAGGGCATCACCCTTGAAACCCACTTTCCATCGGAGGCCACGACCGTATTAGGCGATGCCGTCCGGCTGCAGCAGGTGTTCTGGAATCTGCTCACCAATGCCGTTAAGTTCACTCCCCAGGGGGGGCAGGTCGTGGTGCACCTTAACTCCACGGCATCGACGGCGGATATTCAGGTGGTCGATACGGGCAGGGGGATCAAGCCAGAGTTCTTGCCCTATGTGTTTGATTACTTTCGGCAGGAGGATGGCACCACCATTCGCCAATTCGGTGGCCTCGGCCTGGGACTAGCGCTGGTGCGATATTTGAGCGAAATGCATGGGGGCACTGTGACCGCCAGCAGCCTGGGCAAAGACCAGGGATCGACATTCACCGTTAGCCTACCGCTGCTGAACAAGGTTCCTGAGTGGCTAGACCCATCGGGGCGCACCTCTCCGTCTAGCGATCGCCGGCTGTCTTGGGCGAAGCTGCCTCGCCTGGACGGCATCGAAATTTTAGTCGTCGAAGACGAGGGTGATTCCCGTCGGTTCATTCAGTTTTTGTTTCAGCAGCAGGGCGCGGAAGTCGCAGCCTTTGAGGCCGCCCCAGCCGCTCTGGACTATCTGTCCACGGCCAGTCCTGATTTATTGATTAGCGATATTGGCATGCCTGGCATGGATGGCTACATGCTCATGGAAGAGATTCGCCAGCGATTTCCAGACGATCACCGGCTGCCGGCGATCGCCCTCACGGCTTACGTTGGCGACCTGGATCAGCAGCGGGTGAAGGCGGCTGGCTTTGATCGGCACCTGGGCAAGCCCTTTGATCCCCAGCAGCTGATCCAGGCCGTGGCCGATCTGCTCCCCGTCGCCCAGTCCAGTTCACTCTCCTAGGTACTGGCTTCCCGCTCCAGCAGCAGGGTGACGGGCCCCTGATTGGCGATCGCCACAGCCATCATCGCCCCGAACTGCCCCGTTTCCACCCGCAGACCGCTGGTTTTGAGCTTGGCGACAAACTGGTTGTAAAGATCTTCAGCCTGGGCGGGCGATGCGGCCCCATCAAAGGACGGACGGCGGCCCTTGCGGCAGTCACCGTAGAGGGTGAACTGGCTGATCACCAGCAGATCTCCCGAAATGTCTTGCACGGACTGATCCCAGCGATCGCTGTTCGCCGCCGGAAAAATCCGCAGCCCCAGCACCTTACGTGCCATCCAGTCCAGTTCAGTCTCGGTGTCCGTGGGAGCAATGCCTACCAGTAGATTCAGTCCCCGGCCAATCTGGCCGACAATTGCCCCATCTACCTCGACATGGGAAGCGGTAACCCGCTGAATGACGACGCGCATTGAATTCCCAAGCCCCGCACTCCTCGCTCCTCACCCGTTTAGCCAAAACCTTTGCCCCGCTGGGCTTTCTCCGTCGTCAGGCAGTGCTCGATTTGCTCCCGCAGTTCCTCGGTGTTGAGGTTCTGGCCGATCAGCACCAGCTGGTTGCTGGGTTCTCCTTTCCACTCGTCGTCGTCGAGGGAGAAGCGCTTGCCGCTGAGGTGGAAGATGTGGCGCTTGGGGCTTTCATCAAACCAGAGGATGCCTTTAGCCCGGAAGATCGACTCCGGCAGCTGGTTGTCGAGAAAGTACTGAAACTTGCGGATGGAAAAGGGGCGATCGCTGGAAAAAGAAATGGAATTAAACCCGTCGATCGCCAGGTGATCGGAATGCCGGTGATCATGCTCGTGATCGTGGTCGTGCTCGCAGTGGCCGTGGTCGTGATCGCAGTTGGCATGGTCGTGGTGATCATGCCCATGCCCGTGATCATGCTCATGCTCATGCTCATGGTCTGCTTCGGTTTCGAAATATTTATCCGACTCAAACAGGCCGACGCTGAGAATCAGCGGCAGGGGCACTTCCGACTTGGTAGTACGCAGAATCCGCGCCCCTTCTTTAACGTCGCGGATTTTTACTTCCAGCAGATCAAGATCCCCTTCATCCACCAGATCTGCCTTGTTCAGCAGAATGATGTCGCCGTAGGCAATCTGGTTGTAGGCGGCCTGGGAGTTGAACAGATCCAGGCTGTAGTTCTCCGCATCCACCACCGTCACGATGGAATCCAGCCGGGTGAGATCTCGCAGCTCTGTGCCTAAGAAGGTGAGGGCGATGGGCAGAGGGTCGGCCAGGCCAGTGGTTTCCACTACCAGATAGTCGATTTTGTCCTGGCGCTCCAGCACCTTGTAGACCGCATCCAGCAGGTCGTTGTTGATGGTGCAGCAGATGCAGCCGTTGCTCAGCTCCACCATGGTGTCGTCGCTGTTTTCGGTGGTCACCAGCAGGTCGTTGTCGATGCCGATTTCCCCAAACTCATTCACCAGCACCGCCGTTTTCAGCCCTTCCTGGTTGCTGAGGATGTGGTTGAGCAGGGTGGTCTTACCGCTGCCCAAAAACCCGGTAATGATGGTGACGGGCAGACCGTGTTTGGTGTCGTCCATGCCCTGGGGGGCGACGGTGGCGGCTGATGTCATGGCTAAAAGTCGTCTGTAGAGGTGCGGGTTCGATCAGAACATCCTCTATCTTAACGGTCATTTCTGAGGGCTGAGTTAATCGGGCGAACGGTGAGATGTGTACAAAGCCAAAATGAGAATTGCTGGGATGGGGGCACTCTCCTCAATTCCTGAAGGTGTAGAGGGGGATTATCACCAGGGACTTAGTCGAGTAACTGCTTGGAACGGATCTCTACTGGCATTGCGGCACCTGAAAAGAGATGATGAATAAACGCTAAACAGGTTTAACCCAGCGGCGAAGGGATGATTACACTGAATATTCCCGCCTATTTGCCTTAGGCAGGATCCTCGGCGGGAACTTTTCCATGCCCAGGCAGGCGATCGCGCCATTGCCCTGTGGGTGTATCACCAGTGCATGACCCTGCTGCAAGAAGAACTCGGCGTACCGCCAGCCCGGCCATCTATCAGCTCTATGAAACGCTGCTGACCCTAGAAGATTCCCTAGACCTTAAACCAGAAACAGCCCAATTTTCCATGTCTGATGGGCGAACCTGGCATTGGCAAAACCCTCCTGCGGCAAAAGCTGAGCCGCGATCTGCAAACGACTGGTGGCCACATTATTTGGGGCAAAGGCTATGAGGCCGAAATGCTGTGTCCCTTGGGCTTTTGGCTGGATGCCTTTGAGGCCATCGGCGCGCATCCGTTGTTGGCCGACCTCAAGCTGATCATGCTAGATGTCGGCACCATCACCACGCTCAACATGCTCGTTCCCCATTCCATCAGCGGCTGGATATCAGTAGACAACCCGAAGTCTGCTTCCCTACAGCTTTTCAAGCCTACCCTCCAGGGGCCGATCAACGGATGTACGCCCATAAACGGCTCAAACATCAGCTCAGCTGTTCCCCCTTAGAGGCGATCCCCTCTAAGGGGGAACAGCACTTTATCGGCAAACCCCGTCATTGGCGCTCTACATAGTCAGCGGGCTGCCCGCCAAGGGGAGGACTTCATTGAGAACGCAGCCCCTAGGATGCGAACCCTGATTTTGGCTTTGCCTTGCCCGATCCTTTCTTTTTCGACTTTTTCGACGATCCCTGGTTGACCTCCTGCAGCGCCGTCTGAAACAGGTCGTTTAGATGCACTGGCACGCTGGCAATTTCTGGCAGCTTCGGCTTCAGAGGCTTTCCGGCCTCTAACAGGACTTTATCCAGGTCGTTTTGGAGAGAAAAATCAGGGCGATCGAGGACTCGCCGCAGGGGCACTTCCAGATCAGGATGGTCTTCGGCCAGTCGATGCCAGACGTAGGGGTTCACCGCATCATCTTTCAGATACCGCTGCACCTGTCGATCCAGCTTGGTGGCGGCTTCTTCGTCGGTGGCCGCCAGCAGCTGAGTCAGCCGCCGGTAGTCCTTCAGCAAGGTCTGGCCCCAGCGGGGGTGGACAAATACCGTCACCGCTTCCGCCTTGCGCAACTCATCGGGCAGGGACACCGGGGGCATCACCATTTTCATCGACTGGGGATTTTTGAGGAGGCGGCTCACCTGCCTGCCGTCTTCCCCCATCGCCTCGACGGATTCGGCAATCTCTTGCTCAGAAACCCCGGCCTGATCCGCCAGGTCCTTTAGGGACTTGGAGCTGTCGATGCCAGCGGCTTCTAGCTGACGCTGGGTCATAAACTCCTGATAGTCCTTCAGCTTTTTATTCAGCTCATAGCCGGAAAGGGTAATTTGCTCCCCGCCAAAGAAGCTGACAAAGTCATCGTGGTAGCGCTCCACCGACTCCCAGGCAGCTTCTAACAGCTCTGGGGCATTGCCGTAGAGAGAGTCCGGAAACCAGTCTTTGAAGTTGCCCACTGCGACTGCCAGCTTCGGCTTGCCCAGCTTGCCCAGCAGCAGCATGGGGCCAGAAAAGGTCCAGATATCTGGGGCGATGGGGGACAGACGGGCCAGGACGATTTCTCCTGGGGCCAGTCGGGAAATGGTTTCTTCTCGCTGGGCGCCGTTGGGCTGGACCGGGTAGCGTTTCTCCGTCAGCCAGTTCATCAGCTCAAAGCCGTCATCAGCCTTCTGTATCACTTCAAACAGGCCGTTGAAGGTGGCCTGCCAGCTTTCGACCATTGCCTGGTCTGCTGCGGATAAATCAGGCTGCTGAGCAAATAGAGTCAATACGGACTGATGATTGACCTGACCTTCGGTGGTAAACATATCAACCGCGAGGTCAGAACGGCTGATGCCCTGGAGCTTTGTCGCTGACCAGTGCTGCAGGCGATCGACGCTGTATTGTTCCAAAGCGGTGGCTAAATCGCCCTCGGCATCTAACACAAAGGTGTGTAGAGCCTGCTTCAATTTTCTTGACTGCTCTAGGGAGTTAACCACATAAACCTCGCTGGCACAACACAAGTAGACGGTGAATTATAACTTACATTTTTCACAGTAAAAAGCAGCTTTGGAGTAGGGGCTAGCCCCTACTCCAAAGCTGCTTTAAAGGAATGTTTATCTGACCTGAAAGACTATGCGGTCCGACCTTTGGCAGCATAGTAGATAAACAGGGCAACGATCGCACCCAAAACAGCAACGATGATGCCGCCGATGCTCAGCCCTGATGCCGTCAGCGCTAAACTTCCTGTGGTTAAGAGAGCATAAAGGCTACCTCCCACGAATGCGCCGATGATGCCTAGAATCAGCGTGCCAAGGATGCCGCCACCCTGATGGCCAGGGTAGATAGCTTTGGCGATCGCGCCAGCAATTAGACCCAATACGACCCAAGCGAGAATGTTCATTTTTTAAATTCCTAACGTGTGAAATGACGGGTGTCATTACTCCTATAAGTTAATCTTAGCGGGCCGGTTGGGGGGCTAGAACTATCTAAAGACGTGGATGGTTTCTATTTCTTTGTATAGACTACTCGGCCCTCTTCTATTCCTTTTGCGCTGTTTATTCCCTGCGATTTCTCTCCTGAGGCGGGTTACGATAGATTCGCTGCTTTTTTCCAGTTATGGCTCCCATGGTTTCGTCTCAGCTCACCATTCGCCCCGCCGTCCCCGCAGATGCCAGGACAATCTTCGATCTGATCTGTGCCCTAGCCGACTACGAAAAGCTCCGCCACGAAATGGTCGGCTCCGTGGAGAATTTACAGGCGCACCTGTTTGGCGATCGCCCCTTTGCCGAAGCTCTGCTTGCCGAAGTGGACGCCCAGGCGGCGGGGTTTGCCCTGTTTTTTCACAACTACTCCACTTTTTTGATGCAGCCCGGCATCTACCTGGAAGACCTGTTCGTGCTGCCGGACTATCGCCGTCAGGGTATTGGTCGGGCCCTGTTGATTCACCTGGGCAAGCTGGCCCTGGAGCGGGGCTGCGGGCGGTTTGAGTGGAACGTGCTGGACTGGAACTCTCCGGCGATCGCCTTCTACAAAGAAATGGGAGCTGAAATCAAGCCCGAATGGCAGCTGTGCCGGGTTGGCGGTGAGGCACTGCAGGCATTTGAGTCGATGTAGCCCACTGCTACAGCTGATTGGCATCGATGACGCGATCGCGGCCGCTGCGTTTGGCCAGGTACAGCGCCCTATCGGCGCTCAAGATCAGTTCGTCTCGGGTGGCCCCGTGGATAGGAGCCTGGGCCAGCCCCATGGAAACCGTAAACTGCGGCAGAGACTGTCCCTGAAAGCTCGGAAATACATAGCCCAGGGAATGGCGAATCTTTTCCGCCCGCCGCTGGGCCACCGCCAGGGAGGTATTGGGCAGCACCAGACAAAATTCCTCCCCGCCGTAGCGGCAGATCGAATCGCTAGGCCGCACGTGGCCTTTTAAGAAAACGCTGAAGTCTTGCAACACCACGTCCCCGGCCGGATGGCCGTAGGTATCGTTAATCTGCTTGAAGTGGTCGATGTCAATCAGCACGAGGGCGAGCTGCTGGTCGGTGCTCAGTCCCCTGCCTAAAAAGCTATCCAGCAGCGTTTCCAAATGGCGGCGATTAAACAGACCGGTTAGCGGATCGTGGACGGCCCGATCCTGCAGCTGTTGCAGCAGCCGAATGCGTTCAATCACAGGATGTAGCTGCTCGCAAATGTACTGGGCCAGGGTAGGCATAGGAATCGGGCCAGACCAGTACAGCTTGATCACCCCCAGAATCGATGAGCGGCCAGAACCGATAAAGAGGCTATCGCTTTTGGCTTTCGTCAGGGCCGGGGGCTGGCCTTGCTTTCCCCACTGGGCTAACAGGTGAAGGGGCTGGGGCGATTGGCCAATTAGATACACCTGGCCCAGGCTTTGGGGGAGCAGGTCAGGTAGATTGGTGGATAACAGATGCCGCAAATCCTCAAAGGACATGCAGGACTGTAGGGCCGTGACGAAATCCATGAAATCGGTATGGCGATCTAGGGCCAAGCGGTCGGTTTCTACCATCCCCGTCAGGCAGCTACGGCAGTTGCCATGGAGGGTCGATGGCCCTTCAGGGCCGGTCTCTGACCATCGCGATGGCGTAGGGCCTAACACTTGCTTGAATAAATTGTATTCCTGGTAGATAGACAGGTATTGAATTACCTGCTGAGAGAGATAATATAGGGTTTGAATTTGCCGCCCAGAGAGCTGTTTTAAGTCGCAATTAAATAGATATAGCTGCAGCGTCAGCATGGGGGTAGGCCTCAGCCAGCAGCGTAAAACTGGACAGTCTGGATCGCTATCTAGCTTGATCAATAGAGTTTCTGTTTCTAGGCCAGTTGACGGCAATTTTTGCCCTAGGAAAACCCGGCCGCTGGCCTCGGCCTCGATCGCCTTTACCAAGCTTTCTTGGCTAAGCTTTCCAGCTTTTAAGACCTGGCGGCGGCCATGGTGGGGCTGGATGTAAAGGGCAATTTGTCTGCATCCGAGATGTATGGCTAGCAATCTCAGAAAGTTTTGCAGAATCGAATCCTGCCCCAAGGGCTGAGCCTGAGTTAACTGGTGAGCGCTCTGAGGCGGGTCGAATAAATTTGCGATCGCCGCATTTTCCGGCATAATAGGAAGCCACTCAGGGCCCAATTATCCACACACTTAACATGCCCTACTCTGGTGGGTCAGATCCCGGTTCTTAACGCTTCAGAAAAGAAGAATCATGGCGACTCTTACAATTTAGAAGTTGAATGCTCTGAAGATCGCCTGGCCACATTTTGCCAGGAATCTACTAGAGAAGAGTACTTATTTCGTGGGGATAATTTACGAAAATTATTGTTAGTTTTTCATTGCCGATGCTATTGAAGGCCCCAGCGTTTTTCAGCCCGACACGGTGCAGGCGAGGAGGGAAGCTCCTTGTTGATAAAGTGGTGAATGTATCCGCCAGCTTGGAAAATGCTGTATCCCAGGGCGGGGCGATGATGTCTGGCTGTTTGAGAGTTCCCCATCGAATACGGTGGCAATTTTTCAGTTCCTGGGTATTATTTGTGCCAGTTTGACTCACTATTTAGCGGCAGTAGCAGAGCAGCATGCCACAGATTTTTATTTCCGCTGGTCACGGCGGTTTAGAGGGGGGCGTCACTGACCCCGGCGCCTTGGTGCCGGGCACCACAGAGGCCGCCGAGATGATCCGGATTCGTGATTTGGTCCTGGCGGAGCTGAGGTCACGACAGTTTGATGTCCTTTCTGTGCCCGACGATCTCAGCGACAGCCAGACCCTCGGCTGGATCAACGCCCGCGCCACCCTGCAGGATGTCGCCCTCGAAATTCACGCCGGGTCCTTCAGCAATCCAGA
>PYEQ01000124.1 GCA_003017785.1 filamentous cyanobacterium CCP5
ACTACGCTCAGGCAGCGCGGATTGTCGGCCGGGAGGATCGCTAATCTAATCTTCGCGACAATGCGAAGCGCTAGAAAACGACCTACAGACCGACCCTTCCGCAAGGTCCAGGACGGCGGCCCGTCCTGGTCGTAGGAGTCCGAGGGGAGCGAGATCCCCTCGGGTAGAGCCTTGGCTTTCAGGCCCAGTTGCGGTCATACCGAGGTTTCTATCAATCATCAGAAAAAAGTCAATGAGTTAACTAGCATCGCCCCTCTGCGATGCCTGGTTCTCCAGCGGCTGAATCGGCACCCCATCGCCAATCTTCTGAATCCCAGACACTATAATTTCCTGCCCAGGCTGCAAACCAGACACAATTTCCACCTCCGTTCCCTGCTCTAGCCCCAGTTCCACCGGCTGCCGCATGGCCACCATCTGTCCCTCTTGATCCTCAGGGATGTAGACAAACCGGTCTTCCCCCTGATAGACCACCGCCGTCTGGGGCACCACTACCTGGCCCGATCGCTGCTCCCAGATCACCTCGGTACGCACAAACTGGCCGTCCCGCAGGCGGCGATCGGGGTTAGGAAAGACCGCTTCGGTCTGAATAAACTGGGAATCGCTGTCCACCTGGGGAGAAATAAAGCTGATCTGCCCCTGTTTCTGGACGCTGCCGTCGCTGGCAATGATTTCCACCGGCAGGCCCCGCTCCAGATCGTCGCTTCGCTCCTGGGGGACGCTGAGGTTGAGATTCAGGGTGTCGTTGTCCACCAGCTGGGCTAGGGATTGCCCCAGCTGCACGTAGTCCCCCAGATCTACGGTGATATCGCCCACGATGCCTGCAAACGGGGCCGTTACTGTGGTATCCGTCAGATTGGCCTGGAGCCGGTTCAGGCTGGCCTGCCGTTCTTCCAGGGTGGCACCGGCCTGGCGCAGGCGATCGCGCGCGGCCTGTATCTGCCGATCCAGCGAATTCAAATTTGCCTGGGCGGTGCGTACATCCCGCTGGCCCAAATCCAGCTCGGCCTCCGGCAGGGCTCCTGCCTCCACCAGTTCCGAGGTGCGCTGAAACTGCTGCCGTTGCAAATCAATCTCCGCCAGCAGCCGTTCTCGCTCCGCCTGGAGGGACTCCAATTCCGACCGGGCTGTATCCTGGGTGGCCCTGGCCACTTCAATTCGAGCCTGGGCAGCATCCACATCTGACTGCTCCCGTTCCGCACTCAGCCGCAAAATTGGAGCGCCCGCCGACACGGCCTGTCCCTGCTGCACATAGATTTCTACGATCCGCCCTTCCTGTTCAGCCTGAATCCCAACTGATCGCTCAGCTTCTAGGTTGCCGGTGAAGGTGCTGACTTCCTCGACGGTGGCGATATCAACGGATTGCAGTTCTACAGGAACGGTGCGGGGGCCTTGCTGGGCCTGCTGGGCATTCCGCCCCTGCCACCAGCGCCAGCCGAAGTAGCCCAAGACGATGAGGAGAATCAGCCCTAACAGGGTTAACCAGCGGCTAGAACCCTCTGAAGCAGAGTCGGCACGCTCTTCAGCGGGAGCACTGTCGGTGTATTCCGGTAGCAAACTGAGCTGATCAGAATTGGCCTGACCGTTGGTAGAGCTGCTATTGGCTGAGGCGTCCTTGCCTGGGTCAGCTTGGGGGGAAAGAGTCATGGGCGATCGCGCTATGAGGAAAACTCTGTCCAGAGCTTAATGGGTTGTCCCTGAGGAAGGGCTCATTCAAAAGGCATAAACCTTTCCTTTGGCAGAGGAGCACGAATAACGGCAGCAGGATGCGATTGCGCGGTTGTTTTGCCTAACTTTAGAGCAAGTATTTTCTGCCTTTGCCATGGTTTCTCTCACTCATTATCGAATTTTGCTGGGCCTGCTCGCGGGGCTTTCCCTGGGGGCTGTCAGTCAACTGGAAATGCGCCCAGCGATCGCCCAAGCCGATGATGGAGACATCAATCCTCCCTACAGCACGGAGGAGCTAGAACCCCTCGAAACGGAGATCAACTCGGAAGTTGAAGGCGAATCGGACCAGACCGAAATACCTGGACCGTTCGACGATTTCAACCTCTATTCAGAAGACGAGTACGACCTTTACGAAGGGATTGATGCCTATGAAATCTACGAATTTCCGGAAGAACCAGATGTATACGACGAACAGCCCGGTGTCACCAGTAATGAGGAAAATTGATAGCTGAGAATTAGTCGTTTCAAGCTTGTTCAAAGGCCAGAAGATCATTGCTCAGGTGGACATTAGCTTCCGGCTGAGCTTGATGTAGCAGCTGCTTTAAAGCCATGATCAAAAATCAAACGTCCTTCACCATCGCAACCCTATTCTCACTGCCCCTAGTCAGTGCCGTAACCCCGGCTGCCTGGGGCCAAATTGATCAGGTTTACGATGTCAGCCCCCCAATTTACGAAGAACGAGAGCTGGAAAGCGTTGAAGTTGAGGCCAATGCCGCTATCTGGCCCAACCGTGGCTTTGTCTATGAGCAGCCCCCAGGCTTTGATGACGAGGCCGCCCTGCCTCTGGAAAGCGTCACCATGCTTTACGAAGGTCAACCGCTGCCACCAATCCTCCAGCCAGAACCGGGTCCCTTTGAGGCCGTAGAATTTGGCACTGCACCGCTGGATCTGCCGACAGAGCCTCAATAGGGACGGCGTCCGACAATGTTTCCGGCTGGTGAATAGTGGCACACCCAGACTTCCCGCCGATCATGGCCGTCGCGGGCCACCCCACAGCCCACTTCGGTTGTGGTGCTCCACACCATCTGGCGGTAGTGGCCGCACATTTTGCCAGGGGTGCAGCTATTGCTGGCATAGTCGTAGTCGGCCCGTTCATCAACCCAGCCCTGCACGGCCCGCCTCGGCGTAAACAAAGAGCCTCCGGGGGCGCTGCTGCGGCGAGTCGCCAGGTTTTCTCCAATCCAACCGTTGGCCCTGAGGCTGGGAGGGCTATGCTCAAACCGGTTTTCTGCCAGCAGCCGGTCGGCCCAGGTCTGAGCGCTGGTCGCTAGCCGTCCAGACCAGGCCAAATCTGGGACGCCCACCGCCTGGCGGGCCTGGTTGTGGGCGGCCAGGATTTGAGCGATACCGGCCTGGGTAGAGAGATCGTAGACGTTGTCGGTGAGCCCCTGACGCTGGGCCTGCTCAATGGTGCGTAGGCGATCGGCCTCAACCCCATTCTCGACCTCTTGCCCCTGGTCTAAATACTGCACCCGGTAAGTCCATGCCGGTAAGCCTTGGGATAAACGGCCCCGGACTTGCTGAATAAAAGCCTCTCGCCAGTCGCCGTTTTTGAGAACGTAAACAATGTGGCTGTTAGCGAAGGGATGGTTTAGCTGGGCGATCGCCCCCTGAGTCAGCCCCCCCTGGACCTGGACGACCATGACCAAAGTCAGTATCGCCAGCCACCAGCGGCGCCGAATCAGCAAGAAACGGAGTTTAGACAAAAACGGCATTGGCTGACGGACTCCCATGGGCGGCATCTTCGATTTAAAGATGCCCGAACCTCGGATTATGTTTCAGCCGCTCCATCCTCTCCATAGACCTGGCGGTAGTAGGCCCGGTAGGCTGCTGACAACAGCGGCTGCCACCAGTGTTTATGGTTTAGGTACCAGCTAACCGTGTGGCGCAGCCCGTGCTCAAACTTGATCGCCGGCTGCCAGCCCAGCTCCCTGGCAGCTTTGGCGGTGCTGATGGCATATCGGCGGTCATGGCCAGGGCGATCGCTGACGTATCTGATCAGGCTGTGGGCCGGTCGCCGGGGGAGATCCGGGGCGCGATCGTCGAGGTAGGTGCATAGCTGACGCACCAGATCAATGTTCTTGATCTGGTTGTTGCCCCCCAGGTTGTAGCTTTCCCCTGGGATTCCCTTTTCCAATGCGGCCTCTAAAGCCCGACAGTGATCCGCCACGTGAATCCAGTCGCGGATATTTTGCCCATCTCCGTAGACCGGTAGCGATCGCCCCAGCAGACCATTGATACACATCAGCGGAATCAGCTTTTCCGGATACTGGTAGGGGCCGTAGTTATTCGAACAGTGGGTGATCAGAGTGGGTAGGCCGTAGGTCTGATGGCAGGCCCGCACCAGATGATCGCTCCCAGCCTTACTGGCGGCATAGGGACTGTTGGGGGCATAGGCCGTAGTTTCAGAAAAGGGCGGATCTGCTGGCCCCAGGCTGCCGTAGACCTCATCGGTAGAAATTTGCAGCCAGCGATAATGATCGGGCCGCCCCTGCTGCTGCCAGTGTTCTCTAAAGGCTTCTAGCAGGGTGAAGGTACCCACAATATTGGTTTGGATAAAGGCGGCTGGCCCCAGAATGGAGCGATCCACATGGGACTCCGCCGCGAAGTGAACCAACGTATCGATCGCCTCTGTTTTTAACAGGCTGTCGACCAGGGCGCGATCGCCAATATTGCCCTGGACAAAGCGCCCATTAGACCGGGTTTGCAGGTCAGGGAGACTGGCGAGATTGCCAGCATAGGTGAGCGCATCCAAGACCACCAGGCGATCGTCAGGGTGAGTTTTGATCCAGTGGCGCAGGAAATTACAGCCAATAAAGCCAGCCCCACCCGTTACCAGCAGTCTCCGCGAGGTCATCCGTTTCCATCACTTCGATAGCAGCATTTTCAAGGCAATCACCAGCAGCGCGGTGCCAAAAATGCGTTTTAGCATGGCCTCTGGCACGTCTACTGCAAACTGTGCTCCGATATAGCCACCGATAAAAAATCCGGCGCACACCATCGCCGCCACCTTGATGTCCACAAAGCCCTGGGCGTAGTAGGTCCAGGCTCCGAGCAGGCCGATTGGCGGCACCAGCAGGGCGAGGGTGGTTCCCTGGGCCTCATGCTGGGAAAAGCCGAACATATAGACCAGAGCAGGGGTAATTAAGACCCCGCCACCGATACCAATTAAGCCGCTGAGGGAACCGACCCCCAGCCCTAACAGGAGATACAAAAACAGCATGGCTGGCAAGTTTTCCTAGACACATTGACGTTTCTCTTCGTCCTCAGCATAGTCAAGGGGGTATGTTTACCCTAGTGTTGGAGAGCACTAAGCCAGCCCCGGCGGCAGGTCTTCGCCACCGCATAGGCATTTATGAGGCATCCATTTAGCTGTAGCTTTAGCGGCTGAACTTAGGCCCCTTTCGAGCTAAAACAAAAAAGGTTTATTGGCACAAGGTCGCCAGCGTAGGGATAGGTTGGAAATAATTATGGTGAAAAAAGCTAGTCTGGCCGGACTGTTGGGATTATTGCTGGTGGTCGTGATCGGCATGACGGTCCGGAGCGTAGCAGCCGTGTCGCCTCTGCAGCCCATGGTGAAGGCAGCCGCCCTGCCGACCATCCACGAGTCCGTAGGGCAGTTTTTGACCCCCATACGGGCCGATGGTCGCTCTGTTAGCTTTGGTCTGCCCACGGACTTTGCCGTCGCTAGCGCCAGTACCGTCGCCCAGAGCGCCCCTAACTACGTCCCCCGGGAGGAAATTGCCCTGGCGGATCCGTCTAACTACGGCGATCGCTACCTGACTGACGCCTATGGCCGCCCGATTCAGAACGATTTTGTAGCGGTCCTTCATGAAACCGTCGGTTCGGCCCGCAGTGCTATCAATTTATTTCAAACCCACCATCCCCGCGATGCCGACCAGGTCAGCTATCACACGCTAATTGCCCGGGATGGCACGGTGATCTATATCGTGCCCCCTGAGAAGCGGGCCTATGGAGCTGGCAACTCCGTGTTTAACGGCCCCAACGGCCCTGAAACCGTTACCACCAACCCGGCATTTCCGCCCTCGATCAACAATTTTGCCTATCACGTCTCCCTGGAGTCTCCTGCGGACGGCCGGGGCAACAGTCGTCGCCACAGCGGCTACACCCAGGCCCAGTACGAGTCACTAGCCTGGCTGCTGGCCCGCACGGATATTCCCGACAATCGAATTACCACCCATCAGTCGGTGGATCAATCTGGCTCTCGCATGGATCCCCGCAGCTTCGATAGCCAGCGCTTCTTTGCTCTGCTGCGCCGCTATCCCACCCGGGTTGCCCAGAGGAGTTAGGTTTGAAATCTTGTTGGGGCGAGGGTTACAGCAGGATGTATCGGCTTCGACTGAACCATCGTTAATCCCCATTGCTCCTTAACCCAGCCGCCCTTTGAGCTCCCTCAGCCAGGATTTAAGCCGGGAGGGCCGGGGCGGTGGCGTGGTCTCAGGCCGTGACTCGGGGGCGTGGAGGTAGCGATAGTGGGCCCAGATATCCCAGTAGGGGCAGCCGGGCTGGATGCGAATCCCTGCCCAGTGGAGATAGTCGAGGGGCTGGTTGACGTTAGGGTCGATCAGCTGCAGGCCCTCCTGGTGAAAATGGCGACTGCCTGCCCAGCTCCCGGGTGCTCCTCCCGGCCGATTAACCAGATTAAAGCGTCGAGATAGGCGCTTCAAAATCATGTAATTAATGATTGGCTGGTCAGAGGTTTTTTCTGAAAAATCAAAATATTCCGGATGGGCAGCGCATTCGCGAAAGCTGTCGTAGAGGTCTTGTTCGCTTAAGAGTCCCCTTTTGGAGGCCCAGAAGCCGCCGTTGAAGGTTTCTGTCAGCTCTGCCTCGGTGAAGACTCCGGCTTCTAGCACCTTGGGGGTGAACAGATTGCGCAGACCGCCCCGGTGCTGGTAGTCGTAGCAGAGAAAGTCATGGGCATCCAGGTGGTCAAGGACCTGGGCGATCGCGCTAAACACCACCACGTCTACGTCGATGTAGAGAAACCGGTCGAAGGGGCCAAACCAGCAGGCCTGCTTGCGAAACTGGTTAGGGCGGGCGAAGAATTCAGCCCCGAAAATCCGCTGGAGATTCTCTGAAAGCCGCTGGATGAAGTCAAGGTCTGGATAGAGGCTAACCCCGTGGTGTGCCCCCAGGTAGTCGGCAGCTTCCTGGTAGCGATCGTCGTAGGGAATCAGCATGATCGGTACGTCCGGATCATACTGGCGAATGCTGTTGAGACAGGCGATCGCCTGATCCAGCACCTTGTCGTTGGTGATGATATAGATGCCTCTAGTCATGGCTGCAGGGACTCGTAAACTATTTTTGACAGCCCATAGGCCCATCGCCGCCAGCGTCGAGCCTGATAGGGTTGGCAGGGGCCTTGGAGCCTCGGCTGCTGTTCGGGAGCGTGCCAGTAACGATAATGCAGAAAGATCTCCCGGTAGGGAAAATCCACGTTTTCTCCCCGACACAGGGTGCTAAACAACCGAGACGAAACCCCGATGTAGTGCAGATAGGTGAGGGGGGTTTCCCCGTCAAACCCCTGGCCAGCGCGGGTGACAAAGTGGGATGAGGTCACCGAGTTGCCGGTGCGTTGGGCCACCGGCAGATGTCGGGCCAGATTACAGACTCGCAGCTGCGATCGCAGCACCAGGTAGTTCAACACCGTTTGATCGGGGGCCATGGGGTAGAGCACGGCCCCCTCGCCAGACTGCAGCCTTTGCAGCAGTTCCCCATCCAGCTCTGGGGAAAACATCCCCCGCCGTGAAGCATAGAATCCGGAACAAAAAACCTGCTGGAGCTGTTCGATCGAGAACAGCTTGTTTAGCCATTCGGACTCCCCGTCGAATACGTGACTGAGGTCTTTGTGCTGAAAGTCGTAGGTGACCCAGTCGTAGTCGTTCAGGTAATCAAAAATCCTCTGGGGACTTTGCAGCAGCAGGGTGTCTGCATCCATATAGAGGAAGCGATCAAAGGGGCCGTCGAAGGCACAGAGGCGTCGGTGGGTGCCCATGCGGTGAATCCCCTGACTGCCCGCCGCCCGCCAGCGCTCTGGGGCCGTGGGATGGGTGGCCCAAACGGCTTTCACGAATGCATCCCACCGCTGAATCGAGGCGTTGTCGTCATAGAGCTGCACCTCAGGACGATCCGCCGCTAGGGCCTGGAGCCGCTGGGTCTGGTCGTCGTAGGGAAAAATGCAAATCGGCATCTGCGGCCCCCCGTTGGCCTCGATGCTGTTGATCAGGGCAACGATTTGGTCGTAGACGCGATCGTTGCCCAGGGTGCAGATGCCGTCCATTACGCGCGCTCCACGTACTCAGAGAGCCAGTTCAGCAGGTTTAGCTTGTGCAAAATGATTTGGCGGGCCTCAGCGATCGCCCCTTTCGCCTCGTACCAGGCATCTGGGCTAGCAATCACCTCACGAATATAAGCCAGCCCCTGCTCGTCCTGGCTAGGCAGCCGTAAGAAGCTTCCCGGCGGTAGCAGGCGATCGGCGGCTGAGCCACCGTAGTAAATCGGCAGACACCAGGACAGCAGAGCATCCCAAAGCTTCTCACTAACGTACCAGTCGTTTTCAGCATAGTTTTCGATCGCCAGGTTGTAATAGTAGGGGGCCATGCCCGACCATTTGTTTTGCAGAGGGCCCAGCCCGTTGATCCCTATCGGCAATCCCCGACCATAGATATCCACCGGCAGCTCATGCTCCTGTACCTGCTGCAAAAACTCTAGTCGCTGGCGGTGGTTTTCGGTGCGGCTAATGCCAGAGGTAATCCAGCTACAGGGGCGCAGTTTTTCGGGAGGTGGCCCCTGATCGAGGTGCTGAAACGGTTGATCGACATACCAGATGGCCGGCATGTAGTCGGGGGTAGGAGCCGAGTCATCCGGTCCTGACACATACCCACAGTAGTCTTGGGCTAGGGCATAGTTGTGCTGGTTTGCCGCTAGCACCTCAGGCAGGGGCGGCTCCCGCAGCAGAAAAATCACCTGATCTTTAGGCAAGTGCCTAAGCTGGGCGGCAATATTCACTGGCTGGTGTCGACGTCCCCGTAGCCGCTGCCGCCAGGTCAGCTGCGGTGGGGCCAGTAGCTTGTGAAAATCCAGCTGATAGAGCAGGAGATAGTCAGGGGTTGGGGCCAGGGCCTGCATTTGAATATTGCCCCAGCGACCAAAGGGCCGAGGCGTTTGCTTCCACAGCCAGTCTGCCTGGGGGAGGTTGCCGTAGCTAGAGGCCATGCCAACCAGTAAGGGGCGATCAAAACTTTTCATAGCTGGGCTTTGACCCTGCGCCAGGGGTTATTGACCTGGTTGGGCAGCAGGTAGCGGGCCAGGCGGTCAAAGCCTCGGGTAAACCAGGAGCGGGTCACATTTTTGGCAAATTGGGGTCGAATCGGATAGGTACAGTGAAGAATTTTGATCGGCTCGGCGATATCCCCATATACCTCTTTCCACTTGCTCATGAAATTGTAAGTAGGTGGCAGGGTCTTGATCCTGGGCTGAGCAAACTCAATCGCGGCCGCGAATGCGCCCTGATCCTTGAGAAACAGAACGTCCTGATGGGCGAGGACAAGGTTTAGATTTTGGGTGAATTTTTCGAATAGAGTTTGATTCGCCCGAGTGCGACGAAAGGCGATTAGGCCCCCATTGTACTGAACGGTTGCAGGGGAGCAAACCAGACCTATCTGACTCAAAATGCTCAGCACATCATAGGCTTCGAGGTCCTGCTTCACCCGCAGCAGGTTGATCGCATCCGCTAGTTTGGGGCGCACATCAGGGGTTACGAGGAGGTCCCACTGGTCGAGATCCTCAAAAATCTCCCCTACCGAATCCAGCAGGCAGGTGTCGCAGTCCAGATAGAGGGTTTTCTCAAATGGCGAAAGCTGATAAAGGCTGACCTTAGCAAATCGAGAGGCCAGCACTGGATTGTCACACCGGGGGGCGGGGACAAAGTGAACATCGGCAAATCGTTTGAGAATCCAGGTGAGATACCAGGGAACTCGATCAATCACGATCACGATGGGTTCTGAGTGGAATTTGCGCACAGAGGCCAGAAAGTGCACACAGTCCTGATAAGAATACAGGCCCGTCAGAATGGTGATAAAGCCTTGGTTGGAAGCAAGCATGGGTGCAACCGTTTAACGTTTTAGGCATCTAGCAGTTAGGCGTCGAGGGGGGGGCTACCTCTGGGCTCTGCCAACGGGTTGGGGAGAACT
>PYEQ01000125.1 GCA_003017785.1 filamentous cyanobacterium CCP5
TCCTTACTCCCTATCACCGTTCGCCTCCACAGTCTGACCGTCTGATCGCCTTACCCCCCTCACCATGGCTAAACAACATCTTCCTCAGCCGACACCGGGGCCGGAGGCCAACGTACGTCCCAGAAGCTCCAGGAAACGATCGCTAGCAGCAGGGCTAGGAGGCTACTGCGAATTAGGGCAGCTAGCTGGGTGGATCGCTGGAAGTTGAGCATGATCGGGCCTTCCCCCCGGATGAACTGCTGGATCTGTTTGCGGATGGCAGCTTCGGAAAGGGGACTGCGGAAGGGGTCGCTGGTGAACTGATGGTGTTCTCCCTGAAGCACCAGGGTATGACTGAAGCGGACGCCGCCGGTGGGGTTGCGATCGCGCAGTTCTGAGTTCACCTGAACATCTTCGAGGGTGAAGGCGTCTTGGGAGCGGGCGAACAAGCCAAATAGATAGCTTTCAACCGCCTCGCACTGGACGCTGCCGGGACTAACGCGCTCACAGGTAAGGGACTCATAGCCAGTGGTGAACAGCACATAGCCCAGAAATAGGATCAGGCAGGCAGTGGCAATCACGGGTAGCTGAAAGCGGGGCATTGTCTGATTCATCGTTAGGAATTGGCCATCAGAACGTCCATATTCTCCTGCATGCTATTGAATTCGTCGCTGAGGCTGCGCACTTCCTCGGCGGCGGCGGTGGTGGTCAGGTCGGCGGTGCGGAGCTGGTTCTGGAGCTGCTGGAGCACTCCGGCGGCATCAAGGATCAGGGTAGACAGGCTGACTACCTGGGCTTCGCGGGCATCTTCCCCCTGCTTGGCTAGTTGAATATTGCGCTGGAGGCTGGTGGCCAGTTTGCTCCACTGATCCCTGGCTACTCCGGAACTGGTGCGCTGCTTTTGCTGCACTTCTGCTAGTTGCTTTTGCAAATCGTCTACAGAAAGCAATGAATCCCGGCCCGAAAGCCGCCGGGAGAGCTGATCAATTTTGGCCGGTAGTTCCCGGCTGCGATCGCAGGCATAGCGGACTGTCCCCAGCAGCTCCAGCTCATGGACATCCGTCAGCAGCTGCTGAGCCTCTGTCTGCAACGCCGCGGCCTGCTGTACCAAATCTTGGGCCTGCTGCCGCACCTGCTGGAGCTGCCGGTCAAGGGCCGGGTTTTCTAAAGCAAAGGTCTCTGGCTGCCGAGATTGGAGGACAGTGGCAGCAGAGATCGCCACCGCAGCCGCTACGGGCACAACCACAACGCTGGGCAGCCTGCCAAGACGCACCCCAGCAACTAGCAGAATGCCGCCAGCCAGCACTGCTATGGGGTATTGGAGAGGATTGGCAAGCTTCATATCAAAACTCTAGCTGCAAATCTGCCATCAGCCGGGCGATCGTGGCAGGATCGCCTTTGGAATAGTAGCCGCCGTTGAGCTGGGCGATTTGCTGGAGCACTTCGGGGTTGAATTCCCCTTCTTGACCGTAGCCGACGGTGAAAAAGCCAATCCTTTGATCAGTGGAGAAGCCGCTTTGCTGGAGTTCTTGCTCTAGCTGCCCGAGGCTGATAGCAGAACCGGAGTCTTCGCCATCGGTGAGCACCAGCACGGCGTTGATAGCCTCTTTGCGGAGGTTCTGGCGCAGCCAGTTTCGAGCAAACAGGGCGGAGTCATAGAGGCGGGTACCCCCTTCAGCCTGCAGGGAGTTGATGAACTGAAGTCCCCGCTGCTGGCCTTCTGGAGTGCCATCCACCAGCACGGGCTCTCGAATCTGCTCGTCAAAGTCGATTAGGGCAATCCGATCCTTGGGGCCAAGGGAATTGATGTAGGTTTGCAGGGTGCTCTGGACAGCGGGCAGCTTGTTGCCCTCCATGGAACCCGAAGAATCTACAACGATCGCCACCAGGGACGGCTTTTTCACCACGTCGCTCCAGGTTTTGACCATGGCCGCTACCACCTCTGGACTGGGGGGGCGGTAGGAGTCATAGCTGGCACTCGGATTAACGCCGAACTGGGGGCTGAACTTCGGCCCTAGGGCCACTCCCGGAGTACCCGGACGCAGGCCCAGATCCACGGCAATTTGCTGGGCTTCAGGAGACTGGAGATAGTCCAGAACTTGCTTAGCAGCAGCGGCTTCCTGGTCGCTGACCCAGGGGGCATCTGGCAGAATCCCGCGCATGTTTGAGGTAAAGGTGGCCTGGGGGTAAACTGCCACGTACTTGGGCTGCCCTGGCTGGGGATTGGTGTTGGCCTCAATTACCGAAGATTCATAAACCGAACCGATCGACGCCCAGAAGGGGCCGTTGCTCACCATCGCCCTGGCTAGGGAGTCAGTGGAAGTTCCGTAGCGGGTAATTTTACTCTGAATCTGCTGGACAGCGGCCTGATGGGCCTGAACGTCCGGCAAGGTGAGACTTTCCGGGCGCTTACCCGATACGGAGGCAAACTGGGCCACGAGGGTTTGCAGTCCAGAATTGGAGCGGGTTGGGGCCGTGTGGACGTAATAAATGTTCTGGGCTGGACTCGAAGCATCGAGATCCTGGTGGGTTTGGGCCGTTGTTAGCGCCCCAAACAGGTTATCTACCCGTTGCAGCCCCGATGCCAGGGACTCACTGGTCATAAACACCATCGGGCTGTTGGCCAGCAGCGGGGCATCGGTGACGTTGGGAATATAGTTTTGCCCTGGAAAAAGCTGCTCCATCTGATAGCGGAGCTGGCTGTGGTAGATTTCACCATCAACCGAAAGCAGCGTTGGAAATTCGGGAGAATCTTCTGAAATCGCTCCAGACTTTAGCTGTTCAGCCAGGGTGAGGACTCCGCTGACAACGTCACCACTGCCTGCCGCTGCGCAGCTCAGGTAGAAGGCTTCACCGCTGTCAATTTTCGGATTTTGCTGGTTGAATTGCTCGGCGGCCCGTTCGCAAAAATGGCTGAGGGCGCTACCTACTGCAAACTTCACTTCGAAGCCCTGATTGCCGCTGCCGGTAACGGTATTTCCCTGACAAGCGGTGAGACTAATTAGAGCAGTTCCGAAGCCGATCCAAAAGCTGGGGTGCGATCGCATAGGGTTTACCTGGCCAAGGTTTGCCTTAAACATACCCACCCTGTGGTGAGAATCCGGCAGAACTCAAAACAGCTTTAGACTGCCAAAATCTGGGCGAAAGGAATTATTGCTAACTATCTTGGTTTATAGGAACCAAAAGAACAGAATCTGGGCTGTCTAAGGTTAGCCTTTTACTAAACCGATAGTCGGCGCCAACATTTGAATTGTCTCTCTTGAGAATGTTCACACTGCCTTGCTTTCAGAACTAACCTCAGTTAGCCATATGGGTTTTAGAACGATACTTGGGGGCTGCATAGCTGGGCTGGTTTTGGTTGGTCCTACAGCCCTATTTGCCCAGGCCGCTGAGCTGGCTGAGGCCGATCTAAAGGTGGGTATTTATCAAAATCCGCCCAAGGTGTTTATCGATGAAGCGGGAGAACCCCAGGGATTTTGGGTGGATGTGCTGGATGAAATTGCCCGTTCCGAAGGCTGGAGTCTAAACTACGTGCCCTGCGAGTGGGATGCCTGCCTAGAGGCGATAGAGCAGGGGCGGCTCGATCTGATGGTGGATGTGGCCTATTCAGAGGATCGCGATCGCCGTTTTGACTTTAATCAGGAGGTGGTGCTGGCCAGCTGGTCCGTGGTCTATGCAGCCCGCGATGTCCAGATCGAATCCATTCTCGACCTGGATCAAAAATCAGTAGCCGTGCTGCGAGACAGCATCCAGGCTGATGTTCTGGCTGAACGGGCCAAAAATTTCGGCATTCGTCCCCACCTGGTCGAGGTCAGCAGCTTTGAGGAGATGTTTGAGCTAATGGCCCAGGGGAGAGTGGCTGCCGGGGTGGTGAATCGGTTCTACGGAGACACCGTGGCTGATCGCGATGGAAGCAGTCGCACCAACGTTTTGATCAATCCGGTGCGGGTCCATTTTGCCACGGCAGACGGGCAGGGGGCTGAGCGGCTGGCGGCGATCGATGGCCAGATGCAAAGGCTCCTGGAAAACTCGAATTCTGCCTACTACCTGGCCCAGCAGGAGTGGTTAGAACCGACCCCAAAAATCGGCTGGCAGCGGATACGCCATATCCTGATTGAGCTGGGATTCTACATCCCGATCATCGGCCTGGTCTGGTTTGTCTTCGGGAACCGATCGCTGCGGCGAGAAGTTCGCGATCGCCAGCAATCCGAAACCGACCTGAGACTGAGCAAACAGCGGTTCCGTAGCGCTATCGACAACGCCCCTTTTCCGATCATCATCCATGCGGAAGGCGGTGAAGTGATCCAGATCAATGCCACCTGGACGGACATGACCGGCTATCGCTCGGAGGAAATTCCCACCATTCAAGCCTGGATCGAAAAAGCTTATGGGGAAGGGCGATCGCCAATCCAGGCTCAAATCGACTCCCTTTACGACCTCAAAGAGCGGATCGATGAAGGGGAATTTGCCGTCACCACCCGTGACGGCTCCCAACGAATCTGGCAGTTTAGTTCGGCTCCGCTGGGTACCCTGCCGGACGGTCGCCGCTCAGTGATTTCTGTCGCTGTCGATGTCACTGAGCGAAAACAGGCGGAGCTGGCCCTAGAGCAGAAATATCAGCAGGAACAATCCTTAAACCGCGTATTTCAGGCGATTCGCAACTCCCTAGATTTAGACACCATTTTTGCCACGGCCACCGAAGAAACCTCCCGGCTGCTGGGGAACATCGACTCAATCGTGGTGCAATACCTGCCCCAGCAGGCGATGTGGCGACACGTCGCTGAGTACCGCCACGATCGCCACAGTCCGTCCACCGTGGGGCTGGAGATTCCCGATCAGGGCAATCCCTTTGCCGCCCAGCTGAAGCAGCTGCAGAAGGTGCGGGTAGAAGCCGCCGACCAGATAAACGACGAGATTAATCGAGCCATTGCCGAGACAATTCCGGGGGCTTGGCTGCTGGTGCCCCTGGCCATCGAAGGCCAGCTATGGGGCAGCCTGACCTTGAATACCCCGCAGCTGCCCTACGCCTGGACGGAAGCCCAGATTCGACTTGTCGAGGCCGTAGGCCATCAGCTGGAGGTGGCCATCCAACAGGCCGAGCTCTACCGGCAGATAGAACGGGAAAAGCATAAGCTGGTGACCAGCCAGGCGGCCCTCACCCAGGCCCAACAGCTGGTTCAAATGGGCAACTGGGAGCTGGATGTAGAGTCCCTAGCCATGACCTGGTCGGACAACCTTTACCATATCTTTGGCTTTGACCCGGCATCCCCCGATCCCGACCTCGCCTTCGTCATGGCTAGCCACGTGCACCCAGAAGATCGTCCCCGTTTGGAAGCCTGCTTGGCACGGGCAATGACCGCAGGCATTCCCTATGAGATCGATCTGCGAATTTATCGAGCCGATGGCTCGATGGGCTACATGGAAGCCAGGGCCGAACCCATACGCAACGCCCAAGGCAAAATCGTCAAAGTATTTGGCACTTCCCTGGACATCAGCGATCGCCATCGTACGGAGCTGGCCCTGCGGGAGAGTGAAGTGCGCTACCGCAAAGTTGTAGAAGCCCAGACGGACTTCATCTTGCGATCGCGTCCTGACACCACCATCACCTTCGCCAACCCAGCCCTGTGCCGCGCTCTGGGGGTTTCTCTCGAAGACATCCTTGGCAAAAAATGGGGCGACTTCGCCAACGCCGAAGATTTAGAGCAGGAGGTGTTCCAGAAAGTGGCCGATATGAACCCTGAAAATCCCCGGTTTTTCGTGGAAAATCGAGATACTCGGGCCGATGGCCAGGAGGGTTGGACCCAGTGGCTGAACGAAGCCATTTTTGACGAAGCCGGACAGCTGGTAGAAATCCAGTCTGTGGGGCGAGACATCACCGATTTGAAGCTGGCCGAACAGGCCCTACGGCAGAGCGAAGAAAGCCTGCGGCTAGTCACTGAAAACATGGGAGACCTGGTGTGCCTCCATGCCCCCGATGGCCGCTACCTCTACGTCACGCCTTCCAGCCGGGCACTGCTGGGCTATGGGCCAGAAGAACTGATCGGTCAAGACCCGCGGGAGTATTGCCATCCCGATGATCGAGAACTCATGGCTCAGGGAGGCTATGGCCAGGCCCTAGCTGGCGACAGGACCTCTATCACCTATCGGATTCGCACCAAGTCTGGAGAGTATATCTGGCTGGAAACCCTTAGCCAGCCAATTTTTGATCAGCAGGGTCAGGTGATTCATCTGCAAAGTACGTCCCGGGAAGTGAGCGATCGCATCCGGATAGAACAGCAGCTTAAACACGATAGCCTCCACGATCGCCTCACCGGCCTGCCCAATCGGGCGCTGCTAATTGAACGCCTTGACCTGGCCCTCAAGCGCACCAAGCGCCATCCCGATGGCCAATTCGCGGTGATGTTTTTAGACCTGGATAACTTCAAGCTGGTCAACGACAGCCTCGGGCACCTGACGGGGGACCAGCTGCTGATGGCGGTGGCCCAGATTCTCAAGAAAGCCATTCGGGCAACCGATTTGGCGGCTCGCCTCGGCGGGGATGAGTTTGTGCTATTGCTGGAGGATATCCTCTGGGCCAGCGAGGCCGTGGAGGTGGCCGAACGGATTTTGCAAACCCTGCGATCGCCGATTCAGCTGGCCAACCATGAAATATTCACCGGCACCAGCATTGGCATCGTGATTGGTAATGCCCAGTATGCCAACGCCGAAGAGTTGATTCGCGACTCCGATTTGGCCATGTATCGGGCTAAACACAGTGGACGGGGGCAGTACGCCCTCTTTGACCCCGAAATGCACCAGCGCATGGTGCAGCGTCTCCAGCTGGAAAACGATCTGCGTCGAGCCGTCGAAAATCAGGAATTTGTGATCCACTACCAGCCCATCGTGGCTCTCAGGACGGGCAAACTGCAAGGATTCGAAGCTCTGCTGCGCTGGCAGCATCCCCAGCGGGGCCTGGTTATGCCTGGTGAGTTTATCCAGACTGCAGAGGAAACCGGGCTGATTATTCCCATTGGTCAGTGGACATTGCAAACCGCCTGCCAGCAGTTGCAACGCTGGCGAACTGAAGATTTTCAGCCGCCTTTAACCATCAGCGTCAACCTCTCAGTCAAACAGCTGCAGGGCCCGATTCTCCAGCATGTGGAAACGGCCCTTCGCCTTAGTAGCCTCGATAGCCGCTGCCTGACCCTGGAAATCACCGAGAGCATGCTGATGGGAAATACCGAATCGGTTCACAGGCTACTGGAGCAAATCAAGCAGCTGGGCGTACGCCTCAGCATTGATGATTTTGGCACTGGCTACTCGTCCCTCAGCTATCTGCATCGCCTGCCCGTAGACTACCTCAAGATTGATCGGGCCTTCGTTAGCCCCGATAAGGCTGATTCTCCCAACCAAACTATTGCCGAGTCGATTATTACCCTTAGCAACCTGCTAGACCTTCAGGTGGTCGCCGAGGGCATAGAGACCGTAGAGCAACATCAGTGGCTCACCGCCCTCGGCTGTGAGTTGGGCCAAGGAATTCTGTTTGGTGGGGCCATGGCGGCTGACCAGGCCATCCAATTCACGGCTAGCTCAGTCCTGCCTAGCCCCTAGCGACCGAGGGGAGACCACAGGGCAGCCTGGTGAGGAATCACGGTGGCGGGGGCCTGATTGGCCTGATCAATGGGTTGATTGAGGTAGGCCCGGGTGGCGGTGTAGCCCACCACAAACATGGCGATCGCCGCTAGGGAAGCGGAGATGACGCGATCGCTAGTAGAAGGAGTCTGGACGGAACGCTGGAAGTCCATGGAGCGTAAGTTGAACTCTACGTTCCCATCTTTGCAGAAGATCTTGTATCAACAGCTACCGTTTACGAAAATTCAGTCTTGGGAGGGAGCCAGGGGGGCGATCGGCTGTACGAACTGCTCAGTCAGCGACAACGGCAGATCGGCGCGGTGGGAGATCACCCCGTGACTGATGCCGGCAATCAGACCCAAACAGGCCGGTAAAACCAGGAAAGAGAGACTTTGCATAGATCCGCTAACTGCCAATGGTGCGCCCTATCAGAGTCTCAATTTGAATTATTGACTTTTGTATTTGCAGTCACTTTCCACCAAGAATTTGGCCGCGACTATGCCCGATGCCCATCGCTTTGATGTCAAAACTGCACTGCCCGCCCAGGGACTTGGACCGGGAAAACCCGATCGCCCAGGGGGCCAATGGGCTTCAGGTAAAATGCGAGGGCCCTAGGCTGATTAAATCCTCTGCGCCTGCATGTTCCTGAAGCATCTCCACCTGAGGCAGTTCCGCAATTACGGCGACCAGCAGATTGAGTTTGCTGCTCCCAAGACGATTCTGGTGGGGGAAAACGCCCAGGGTAAATCCAACCTGCTGGAGTCCGTGGAGCTGCTGGCGACGCTTAAATCCCACCGCACCAGCCGCGATCGCGACCTGATTCAAGAAGACCAGGCTGTCAGCCAGATTACCGCCACCGTGCAGCGGGATCTGGGTCTAGCGGATATGGCCCTGGTGCTGCGTAATGGGGCCCGCCGTACGGCCCTTCTCAACGGTGAAAAGCTGCGTCGCCAGCTGGATTTCCTCGGCACCCTCAACGCCGTGCAGTTCTCTAGTCTCGACATCGATCTGGTGCGGGGGGGGCCGGGGGGACGGCGCACCTGGCTCGATACCCTGCTGACCCAGCTAGAGCCGGTCTACGCCCATATCCTGGGCCAGTACTACCAGGGGCTAAAGCAGCGCAACGCCCTGATTCGTCAGGTCTATGGGGATTCTGAAACCTCCGAAAGTTCTGCCGAAGTGACCACCCAATTTGCCCTGTGGGATGCCCAGCTGGCGGCCCTGGGTACCCGGGTGATTCGCCGTCGGGCCCGGGCGATCGCCCGCCTTGCCCCCATTGCCCAGCGCTGGCACCACCTGATCAGCGGCCAGCGGGAGGAGTTGCAGATTCTCTACCAGCCCAACGTGCCCATGGCAGCCGACGAACCAGGGCAGATTCAGGCGGCGTTTTTAGAAAAAATCCAGCAGCGGGCGGTGGCGGAACAGCACCAGCGCACCTCCCTGGTGGGTCCCCACCGGGACGATGTGGAGTTTGTGATCGACGCACCCCCGGCCCGCCAATATGGCTCCCAAGGGCAGCAGCGCACCCTGGTGCTGGCCCTGAAGCTCTCAGAACTAGAGCTGATTGAAACCGTGGTGCGGGAGCCGCCGCTGCTGCTGCTGGACGATGTGCTGGCGGAACTGGACCTCAACCGCCAAAATCAGCTGCTCGACGCCATTCAAACCCGGTTTCAAACCCTGATTACCACCACCCACCTGGGCTCATTTGACGCCCAGTGGCTGCAGGATTCCCAGGTATTAACGGTGCAGGCCGGGCAGCTGATGGCTACCTGAGGGAAAAGTCTATGGGCAATTCTCGATTTGACGGCAGTTCTCAGGGGGTGTGCGGAAGGCTATGGTAAGGGCTGGAATGTTCCGAGGGGTTATGGTCAAAACATGGCGGCTACCATCGTCGGTGCTGTGGATGGGGGGATGGTTCTTGCTGGCCCTAGTCCTTCGGCTGGCGTTTCTCACCCACAAGCCTCTGTGGATGGACGAAGTGGCCACGGTGATCTTCACCCTGGGCAACAGTAGCTATTCGGCTCCCCTGGATCAGGTGGCGTCTTTGAACCAGCTGCTGACTCCGCTCCAACCCCGATCGGAGGCGACGGTGGGTTCAGCGGTGCAGTATCTGCTCCAGGAAGACAATCATCCGCCCGCCTACTTCGCCCTGGCCCATCTGTGGATGAATTTATTTCCGCCTGTGAATGGGATGGCCTCTGCCTGGGCGGCGCGATCGCTGCCTGCCCTCCTGGGTGCCCTCAGCGTCCCGGCCCTGTCTCTTATACACATCT
>PYEQ01000126.1 GCA_003017785.1 filamentous cyanobacterium CCP5
CTAGCCGCCAGATGGACACCGCCAAATTTGATGCTGTCAGCATCAAATTTAACCAGCGCCCTGACCAGAGTCCCAAAAATGAATGACCTAGACGCCATAAAACATAAAAGTTCTCGGCTGGCTCCTCCCGCTGTGACCTGACCTTAGGCAAGGAGAATCCGTTTTTTTGTCAAAACCAATACAATTAGCCATGTTTGTCGAGGTGAAATGCATGGCTTTGATGTAATTTTCGCATAGAACAAGAGCGGAAAAGAGACATTAAGCGATGCAAAAAACCAGGACGACTATGCGATTCTTGCGTATTTTCCAACCCAATTCTGCATAAATAAAATTTGGTTTTGTATCAATTGCTGCAAATTTTTACCTGCAAAGCTTGAAAGGTAATATGCAGTCTAAGAGCGTTTATGGGACAGTTCATGGCATCTAATCTGATCCGATTTTTGGGCTCGGTCCGATTGGCGGTGCCGCTGTTGATTGCGATCGCGATCATCCTAATCGGGGCCACTTTTTACGAATCAAATGTTGGATCTGCCACCGTCCAGCGAGAAATTTATAAAAGCGCCTGGTTCGGGGCGCTGATGTTTTTACTGGCAATAAACCTGGGCATTTCTACCCTCAGCCGCTATCCCTGGCGGGGGCCGCGCAAATTAGGGTTTGCCCTCACCCACTGGGGGCTAGTGGTAATCATTGCCGGGTCTGCCGCTGTAATTCACCTCAGCACCGAGGGGATGCTGCTGGTGCGCACCGACAGCGGCCCTAACCACCAGGTGCGGGTCGAGGGGGATTTGTTAGAAGTGGTCGCCCCCGACCAGAGCCGCCAGCAAACGGATATTTTCATCCGCCCGGACGGGTCGGTGTACCCGGCTCAGTTGGGCGGACTAACGCTGCTGGGCTATAGCGATCGCGCCATCAAAACCGTGCGCTTCACCGACGACGGGGCGGTGGAGAATCTGGCGGTGCAGGTGCAGCTGCACAGCGATCGCATGGGCCAAACCCTGGAGCGCTGGCTGGCGGTGGCCCCCGCTGGCTACCAGCAAATGGACATCGGCCCCGCCCACCTGGAAATTTTTCAAGCCCGGAGCGAATCTGAACTTAAGCAGCTACTAGCTCCGCCCCAGGAAGCAGCTGCGGCAGGTACCCTACAGCTCCGCACGGCCCTGGTGGAGCACACCATAGATGTGCAAAAGGGCATGGGTCAGGCTTTGGCCCTTGAAGACAACGTGACCGTAGAAGTCGCCCAGGTCTGGCCCGACTTTCGCCTGGATGCTGATCGTCAGCCCACCTCCGCCTCCGACCAGTTTCGTAATCCGGCGGTGCAGTTGAATGTCAGGCAGGGCGATCGCTCTGCCCGCTGGTTTGTGTTTGCCAACGGCTTTGAGCCGGTGCAAAGCGGCAATGAGATTGCCCTAGAAGCCACCTATCAGGCCCCCGAAAATGCTCAGGCCGACTACTTCCGGGTGGTAGCCTCCCCCGACCACCAGCTTTTCTATGCCGCCCGTTCCTCCAAAGGCTTCAAATCCGGTGAACTGCGCCCCGAAAAACCGATGACCCCTGGCTGGGCCGATTTCCAGATTTCCCTGACTCAGCGCCTCGACCACGCCCAGGTGCAGCGGCAGGTGGTGCCCGTCACCCCGGTGGCCAGCGGTACGCTGACGGACGAAGGCAGTCCGGCTCTGCACGTGGCTACCCCTGACGGTGACGATGTCTGGCTACCCTGGGGAGAACCCACCGCCCTAGAAACCGCCGATGGCGACTACTTCGCCGCCTTCAGCCCGAAGCTGCTGGAGTTGCCGTTCTACGTGAAGCTGGATGACTTTATTGTGGAGCGCAACGAGGGCAGCGAGTCGGTGGCCATGTGGACCAGCGACGTCACCCTGTTCGACCCCAAAACCGACACCGCCGCCCACCGCTCCGTGTGGATGAACCATCCCACCTGGTTCCGGGGCTGGAAGCTGGCCCAGGCCTCCTGGAATCCGGGGGACTTGCAGCAGTCCACGCTACAGCTGAAGCGAGAACCCTGGTGGGTGACGGCCCTGACCTGGGGCGGTTCGCTGCTGGTGGTCTCTGGCATCGGCACCATGTTCTATGGACCGGGTCTGATGAAAAAATGGCGCCGCTGGACGAAGGCGGTTACCAATGAAGAACCCGAAATCCCCGCAACCGCCCCCAAAACCATCCCCATCCTGGCCATGTTCGGACGACCGTAGGGGCGCACGCCGTGCGCCCCTACGGGTGTTTCTGTTGTTTGCCTGTGTCTGTGATGAATTACCTAACCGCTATGAAAGGCATTCCTCTAATTAAATTTTTGATTGGCCTCTGTCTGGGCTGTGCCCTGCTGCTGGTGCCCTTCAACCAGTTTCAACCGGACGGGCTGGATTCTCTGCGGACTCTGGCGGTGCAGCTGGATGGCCGCAAGAAGCCCCTGGATACGGTGGCTAAAGAAACCGTCGCCAAGATCCATGGGGCCACCACCTATGCCCACGACGGGCTGAGGGAAGACTACCTCAGCACCTATCTGGCCATGTGGTTTAACACCCGCAACTGGAACGAAGAACCCTTTGTGCTGGTCAGCTATCGTCCCCTCAAAGAGGCGGTGGGACTGGATCTGGAGCGCAAGCGGTTCACCTTTCAAGAACTGATGACCAATGGGGATCTGGTCGGGCTGGCGCGGCAGGCTCACCAGCGGCAGCTCAACGACGCAGACCTCAGCCGCAACCAGCGGGAAGCTCTCACCGTGGAAGATCGGCTGAATCTGCTCTACGAGTCCGTGGGAGACAACGGCCTGCCCATCGTGCCCCATCCTGAGGACATCAAGGGTAAGTGGCTCGGGCTGAATCAGGCCCAGACCCTCTATGACCCCAAGGCCGTGGCCCCGCTGATGGCTGACTTTGCCATGATTCAGCAGGTGCTGATGCGGGGGGTGGCGGATCATTTGGGGGCGATCGCCCCCCTGTCGAACGAGCTCAAAGCCGGCTTAAGGCAGCTGAGTCCCAAAATCTACCCCGCTGACGGGGTGCTCAGCCGCGAGGTACACTTCAACCACTTCCATCCCTTTGCCAAAGCCTGGTGGCTCTACGGGCTGGCGTTTTTGACCATGCTGATCAGCCTGTGGGTAAAGCCCCAAAATCAAACCTGGAACCTGTACTGGAGCGCTATTGGCCTGTTTACCGCCGGGATTGGGGTGCAGACCTATGGCTTCTTTTTGAGAATGCAGATTGCCGGACGCCCCCCGGTGACCAACATGTACGAGTCGGTGGTGTGGGTGGGGTTTGGGATTGCCGCGATCGCTCTTTTGTTCGAGCTCACCTCCCGCTCTCGCTACTATCTGCTGGCGGCAGCCCCCCTAGCGGTGATCTGCCTGATTCTGGCGGACAGCCTGCCCGCGGTGCTGGACCCCAGCATTTCTCCCCTGGTGCCAGTGCTGCGGGATAACTTTTGGCTGAGCATCCACGTGCCAACCATCGCCCTCAGCTACGCCAGCTTTGCCCTGGCCCTGGGGCTGGGCCATGTCACCCTGGGCAACTATTTGCTTACGCCCAACGCCACGCAGCGGATAAAAACCCTGTCCCAGCTCAACTATCGGGTGCTCCAGGTAGGAGTGCTGCTGCTGACGGCGGGGATTATCCTGGGGGGCATCTGGGCGCATTTTTCCTGGGGCCGCTTCTGGGGTTGGGATCCGAAGGAAACCTGGGCGCTGATTGCCCTGCTCTGCTACCTGGTGCCGCTGCATGGGCGGCTGGCAGGCTGGGTCGGCGACTTTGGCATCAACGTCGCCAGCGTAGTGGCCTTCAATGCGGTACTGATGGCCTGGTACGGGGTGAACTTCGTACTGGGAACAGGGCTGCACAGCTACGGTTTTGGGACCGGCGGCTCAGAACTGCTGATCGCCAGCGTGGTCGGCGTGGATCTGCTGCTGGTGCTGGTGGCGGCGACTCGCCACTACGGCTGGTTCGGGGGTTCTAAATCCCTACAGGCTAAATCCCTACAAACCGCTGATAATTTGTAGGGATGCCTTTGGGTGAAACCAGGGCATATGCCGTATGCCCCTACGGGGCGATAATTTTTCAAGCGATAATTTTCTGTACGCATTTCGGTTGCCACTATGAAACGACGCGAATTTGTCAACTGGGTAGGGTTTGGGGTGCTGGCTAGCTCGTTGCCGGTGGCGATCGCCGCCTGCCAGTCGGAAGATACCGCCTCTGCCCCCGCCGAAGGGGACACCGCCACTGCTGACGCCGCTCCCCGCGAAGATGGGTTTGCCGCGATTGGCACCGTCGCCGATCTGGACGCCCAGGGATCTTTGTCCGACAAGACCTTTCAGGGGGAACAGGTAGCCGTCGCCCGGAATGGCGAAGCGATCGTCGCGGTGAATTCCCTCTGCACCCACCAGGGCTGTAGCGTCGAGTGGGACGGAGACGCCAGCCAGTTTTCCTGCCCCTGCCACGGTTCCAAATTCAACCCCGACGGCAGCGTCGCCGAAGGGCCAGCCACCGAGCCGCTGCCCAGCTACGAAGCCATGATCGAAGGAGATCAGGTGCTGGTGAAAGTGGGATAAGGAGTGACTGCGGCCTCCTACTGAGTTTGCTCAGCAGCCTGGGCTCGACTCAGTGGGGTCGGGCGGAAGCGATCGCTAGCCCACGTCAAAGGCATATTCAATATAGTCTTGCAGCACGAGTCGAATGCCGATGCCAGGAATATCTTGATAGGCTCGAACCGCTTCACCAGAACGGCGGCGACAGGTCACCAGGGCTACATCGAATCGGCAGGGGACATCGCTCCAGCGGGGATTGCGGGTGAGGTACAGCCGGGCCGCCAGCCAGAGCTTCTGCTGTTTGCTACGGGTGATGGCCATGAGCCCATCGGCGTCCCAGTTGCCCTGGCTGCGGGTTTTCACCTCTACGAAGGCGAGTCCTTGGCGGGAGAGCCGTCCTTGGTTGGGCAGATTGTCGTGCAGGGCGATCAAATCAAGCTCTCCCCAGCGACAGTGCCACTGGCGATCGAGGATCTGCCAGCCCTGGGACACCAGCCAGTCTGCCACCAGATTTTCTCCCAAAGTCCCCAGCTCAGCCCTATTGGGAAATGGATCGCCCATGGTTGTCTATCTCGGGTTTCTTTATCTATTCCCGAAATTTGGCGGCCAATTCTTCTCCCTAGCTCTCTTTCTCCCCCGCGCCCGTACAGCAGAAACCCATTAAGCAGCCTTCTGCCAGGCGGATTCAAAAAAAGCCAGCTCACAGGTCATGGCGTAGCGGTAGGCGGACTGCACTGCTTTGATGTCGTCGCCGTGGTCGTCCACCAGCCGCTCTAGCTGCTGGGCCAGGGGTTCAAATTCGTCGCTACTGTAGGTGGCGATCCAGTCGGTATAGGCGTGGTCGGGGATGCCGTTGAGGGCTAACTGCTGCCCCAAGTAGGCGTAGAGACGCATACAGGGAGCCATCGCCGCTGCCGTAATTCCCACGGGCTGGCTCCAGGCGGTGGCCAGCAGAAAATCGGTGTAGTGGCGGGTGGCGCTGTCGGGGGCAATGGCTTGCAAGTCAACCCCCCAGTCAGCGGCATAGCCTCCGTGCAGGTTGAGTTCTGACAGCACCCCGTAGGCTAATCCATGAAAGGTCTGAAAGCCCTCCCAGGTGGGAGCCTTGGCGGCGGCGATGCTGTAGGCCCGGGCAAAGGCTTCTAGAAAAAAGGCATCCTGACCGACATAGCCTGCGAACACCGTCTGGGGCAGGCTGCCGTCGCCAATGCCCTGGACGAAGGGATGGGCCAGACAGGCGCGAGCGAGGTCTTGGTTTTCGCTCCAGAGATTGGTGGCGAGGGACATGGGCATTAGGTTTAGTCAGGGTATGCCAAGAAAATGATTATCTGCGATCGCTTGACCATAGCAATATTAGCGGTGAAAGGGGCTGTTCTGCATTTGAGACCGCATCCAGGATACGGTTAAGCCATTAGAAATATGGGTATGTTAGGGGCGCAATTGAAAGCAAATAATTTCAACCAGTGAAGAACGTAAACCGATGCTTATGGACAGGTTATGGTTAAATCATCGCTGCAAACAATCCTTTTTTCTAGTCTGTGCGTATTATTGCTCACAAATTGCAGCGCTAAAACAACAGAAATCCCTGTCTCCGAAGGATCTGAAATAGCTCCTGAGATAGCCTTTGAAATAACGACAAATATCAATGACGCCGACACCATTGTGCTGGGGGATATTTCAGATGAACCAGCCAAAAAGATGGCCGCGTATCAGCCGTTTGCGAATCATCTGGCCGCCCAGCTAAAGACTGTCGGAATCGAAGCAGCCAGGGTCGAAGTTGCCCCGGACATCGCGACGATGGCTGATTGGCTGGCCTCCGGTAAGGTTGATCTTTATTTCGATAGTCCTTTCCCGGCGTTGATGGTTAGCGAAGCTTCTGGCGGCCAACCGATTCTAAGGCGCTGGAAGGACGGAGTCGAAGCCTACCATACGATTATCTTTAGCCGAGCCGACGGGGCGGTTCAGACCCTCGAGGCGCTGCCGGGGCAGATGATTGCCTTTGAGGAGCCGTTTTCCACCTCTGGCTTCATGCTGCCCCTTGCCTATCTGATTGAAGCAGGGTTGAATCCTAGGGAAAAAGCTGCCGACAGCGCTCCGGTGGCGGCGGATGAAGTGGGCTATGTCTTTAGTGAAGACCAGAAAAACGCCGTGCAGTGGGTACTGACCGGGCGGGTGGCGGCGGCGGCGGTTGCCGCTCCCGATTTCTTCAAAATTCCGGCGGATGTGCGTCAACGGCTGACGATTTTGGCCGAAACTGAGCCGCTGCCCCGGCATCTGGCCCTGGTTTCCCCCACCCTGTCTGATCGCGAAGTAGCCGCGGTCAAGGTAGCCCTGCTGGCCCTGGATGAGGATGAGGTGGGCAAGTCTACCCTCGCCGCCTTTGAAGAAACGGCCCAGTTTGATGAGTTTCCGGGAGGGGCGGATCAGGCCCTCAGCCGGATGCGGGAACTCTACGACCTGACCCAGCGGGAAAAGGAATAAACCAGCGATTTTGGACAGATGGGTGGAGATTAAGGTCTGGAAGTGGATTTTAGCACCGACGAAGTTTTGGCGAATTCCCGTCCCTGGGCACTGCGCCCTATCGGTAAAGCTGATGCTGGTGATCACAGGTATGGTGATGGCTGCCGTGGGCAGTATTACCACACTGTCGATTCAGCGGGAACAAAAATCCTTCCAAATCGAATTGCAACATCAGGCTACCCTGCTGCTGGATACCCTCGACATTACCCTACGGGATTCTCTCTACCGCCTCGATACCAATTTCCTGACTGATTTTATCGGGAATCTAGGGCATCACCAGTCTCTATTGACCTCTGGGTACGTCTACGATGAGCAGGGACGGCTGCTGGCCGATGCGGATAGTCAAACGCCAATTTACCAGGTGGACATTGATCCATTTGGCGCTCAGCTAGTCAGTAGTTCTACTATTGTTTGGGACTGGCAAGAAGATGAACTCACCGCAGGCCGAGCCATTGTGGTTGGCGATCGCCCCGTTGGAGCGATTCAAGTCGGACTGTCCACGGCTCCTCTGAAGCAAAAGATCGCTGCTGTCCGCAATCGAGGCATCGCGATCGCTCTGATTGCAGCGGGTGCCAGTGCTCTAGTCGCCCGAGTTATCAGCCGATCAATCACCAAACCGATTACGCTGCTGGTGCAGGGCACCCAGCAGGTCGCCCAGGGAAATTTCGATCAGCCCATCCAGATTCACACCCGCGATGAGCTGGCGGTTTTGGCGGCGGCGTTTAATGATATGAGTCGTCAGTTGCGGCAGAGCCTGTCTCTACTAGCTAAGCAAAATGAAGACCTGGAAACGCGAGTGCAGCAGCGCACCGAGGCCTTAACCAAGACGCTGAATGAGTTACAGGCCACCCAGGCTCAGCTCATTCAAAGCGAGAAAATGTCCAGCCTGGGGCAGCTCGTAGCTGGAGTCGCCCACGAAATCAACAATCCCGTCAATTTTATCCATGGCAATCTGGGCCACCTGCAAGCCGACATTCAAGGCCTTTTAGAACTAACCCAGCTTTACCAAACCCACTATGGGACGCCCCATCCAGAAATTTCTGAGAAGGTGGCGGAGATTGACCTGCCGTTCTTGCAGGAAGACATGGGGAAGATTCTCAAGTCCATGAACGTCGGCACGGAACGCATTCGCGAGATTGTGCTGTCGCTACGAAACTTCTCCCGACTCGACGAGGCTGAGCTGAAGCTAGCGGATGTCAACCAGGGGATAGACAGTACCCTGCTGATTTTGCAGCATCGCCTCAAGGCTACGACTCAGCGTCCGTCGATTCGGGTGGAAAAATGCTACGGGGAGCTGCCTAAAATCAGTTGCTATCCAGGACAGCTCAATCAAGTGTTTATGAATATTCTGGTTAACGCCCTCGATGCCCTTGAGGATCACGGCGGGAGCCGGCAGCGGATCCGAATGTTATTCAAATTCGCACTTGGGCGTCCGCCTCCACCGTGACTGTGGCCATCCAGGACAACGGGCCAGGGATTCCTGAAAAGGTGCGATCGCAGCTCTTTGACCCCTTTTTTACCACCAAACCCGTAGGCAAGGGCACTGGCCTGGGACTGTCCATCAGCTACCGGATCATCGAAAAACATGGAGGCCAGCTATCCTGCGACAGCGTGGTGGGGCAGGGCACCACGTTTACCATCGAGCTGCCGATTCAAGGGGACAGCTCTAGGATCTGCTGAGCCAGATCCAGATGAAAGTAGTAGGCCCGCACGGGCTGCCCCCGCAGCACTTCCATAGGCAGGTTGGGATCCCCCAGGTGGTTCATGACTAAGCTAGCGGCGGAGAGATCCTGCCTGCGGGTGTAGTCGTTGACGGTGACAACGGTGTTGATCCCGGCGGTGGTGGCGGCGAGGAGCCCCTGGCGGCTGTCTTCGATCGCTAAACATTCCTCCGGCGGCAGCCCCAGCTTTTCCAGCACGAACTGGTAGATATCCGGGGCGGGCTTTTTATTGGGCACCATGTCCCCCGCTCCAATCACCTCAAACCAGTCGGGGGCGTCGGGAGCCAGGACGCTGCGGATCAGGGCGATGGCGTTGTCCTTGGCGCTGGTGGTGGCGATCGCCAGCCGTACCCCCCGCTGGTAGGCAGTGCTAATTAATCGCTTGACACCAGGGCGGGCGGCGATCGTTCCCTCGCTCACCAGTTGCTTGAAATACTTGCTCTTGAGGCGGTGCAGGCGGGCGGCGAAGGTTTCTAGATCTTCCCCTTCCGGCACAAAGTCGGAGCGGTAGCGCTTCAGATAGTAGTAGATCCGCTCCCGACCGCCGCCGACTTCCAGCAGCTGGCCGTACAGACCTTCCGGCCAGCGCCAGGGCACCCCCTGATCCGCAAACGCCTGGTTAAAGGCGACCCGATGACCGTCCCGCTCGGTTTCCGCCAGGGTGCCATCCACATCGAAAATTAAAGCCCGCAGCCTACCCATTCGCTGTTGGGGGCCGATCCCAGGGGGCAACTTCCCCTAATAGCCTAAACCGGACATGGTTCACCGCCAGATCCCCCAGGCGAACTTCCGGGCTGCCCTCCGGCAAAATCAGCTTCTCAAACGGGACTTCTTTGGCCATTTCCACGTGCCACCAGGGCAGCCCCATGAAGAAGCGAGTCGGGTAGGGGCCGCCGTCTTCGGTGTCGTCGGGGTTGGACTCCATGGGCACCCAGCCGTAGTTGGGCACGTAGAACTCAATCCACACGTGGTTGAAGTCGGGCTCCAGGAAAATAC
>PYEQ01000127.1 GCA_003017785.1 filamentous cyanobacterium CCP5
AGATGTGTATAAGAGACAGGATATCTGCGGACCACAGGCATACAGCTCGATTTGGCCCACCGTGGTATTTCAGATTCTGCTGGCGATCACTCGCTAGGCCGGTGGTCCCAACCTCAACCCGAGGAATCGGACGCTTGGGCACTCCCCCGTCAGAAATATTGATTTGCGTAATTTGGCCAGTCATAGCGGCGATCGCTCCCATAGACGCCCAAGGTTCAACGTTCAATGTAAAAGGTGCTGAAGTCTCCCTCAGCGGTCAGACTTTCGGTCTCCAGGTGAGAGACCTGGGCAGCAGGTGGACCCGTTTGCGCCCAGGCTAATAGGGCCTGCACCTGATCCGGTGGCCCCTCCGCAACTATCTCTACGGTACCGTCTGGGCGGTTACGGACATAGCCTTTTATCCCAAGATTTTGGGCGGTTTGGCGAGTGTTAAATCGAAATCCGACCCCCTGTACGACCCCGTGTACGACCGCTCGAATCCGCTCCATGCCCCTGAACCCCTTAAGTTAAACCAAACAAATAGCGCAGAATGAAAATCGCCGCCAAAATCCACATCATCAGTAAGGTCTTGCGAACTTTTCTCCACTATTTTCAAGGGTACATGCTCCCTCCAGGGGCCTGAATGGGGTCTTCGCCCAGGGAGAATCAGTACAAGGCCTGCATCAGCCGTCGCCGATAGCTGAGACTGAGGGGATGATCGTCCCCTAGCAGCTTAAATACCGTAATCATGGCTTTTCGGGCCGCCTCTCGCTGCTGCCCCTGTTCTACAGCCAGTAAGAACTTGTCCAGTGCCGCTTCGTAGTCCGCCGAGGCAGCAGCCTGACAGGCAAGCCCGTAAGCATCTGCTGGGGCCGCCTGGGCGTCTCGCTTGAGGGCTATCAGGCCCCGTAGCGCCGCCGCTTTTTCCCCATAGCTGCGGTCGTAGGGATCGATTGGCTGCAGGCAGTCTTCCGCTAGGTCAACCTGGTCGTTGGCAACGCAGATCTGGGCAGCCTTCAGCAAAAATTCTATGGAGGCGGGAAATCGTGATTGTAGCTCAGCTAGCTGCGATCTCAGCTGCTCTAGGTTGCCGCTGACTGCCACCGCCTCTAGCCCTTCGATGGCCAGTTCTACCTGGGACTGCAGACCCAAATCAGCCAGCAGCGATCGCAGCTGAGGCTCTGGGACTACTCCAACAAATCCCGGCTGCACCTGTCCGTCACGGACAACTCGCACATCTGGCACCCCTTCCACCTGATAGGCACTGGCCAGCTCAGGATTGTGGTCAATATCTACCTTGGCCAGGGTAAAGTCATATTCCTGAACTAGCCCTTCCAGCAATGGTTTCAGCATTTGACATGGGCCACACCACTGGGCATAGAAATCCACTAGAACAGGCTGATGGTAAGAGAGTTCTAAGACCTCTTCCGCAAACTTGGGACTCGTAACATCAATGGCTTTGCCCATACATCACCTCGAAAAATTCAGCCTCGGCCATCAAGTTCCCTGGAAAATCAAGTCATAGAAAGATAATAAAACCTCAATTACAATCAGCACCACCACGTAGACCTCCAATCGCAGACTGGTGTTGTGCTGTTGCAGCTCCAAAGCCGTCTCAGCCGTACGGCTGACAATTTCTAACTTGCGCTCTAAAGCCGAGAGCCGTTCGCGAATCTCATACTCATCCTCTAGACGCAGATAAAGCCGATCAAACTCGGGGTATTCCCAAAGCAGCTCAGGCTTATCGCTAATCTCGACCCGTCCCACAATCTTGTTTTGAATTAGCAGGGTATTGCCAATCTGCTTCAGCAGTTCCTTCCCTAGCTGTCGATTCTGCCGAAGGTTGTGTAGACTGGCCGCAAAAGATTCCACCTGGTCAAAGACTTCAGCAGCGCCAATCTCGTAATGGTCGAGCACAACGCTCTTAGCCATGACCTCAGCTACGATTTGCAGACAAGGTACATCAAAGTCCGACAGTAAAATTGCCTCTGCCTCTACCTTCCCGACGTTGACCGGCGCTTTACGGATCAGAACAGACTCAGTAGCCGGGGAGTCGAAGGCATCGGCGATTAGAGCCTCGATATCTTGTAAGAACTTGGCTTGGGCCGCCGCAGACTGGCCAAACATCACTACGACGCCGTAATCAAATAAGACTGCACAGCTGCGATCGCCAGTTTCTACTATCAGCGGTGAGTCAGCCAGGGAATTTAGCCCTTCAAACAGCCTCAGATCAATGCGCTGCCCTAAAAATACCGCTTGAACCCTGACGGTGTCCTGATCTGGAAAAATCGCATCGCTCATACAAGATATTAATCGAACGTGGAATAGTCAGCCCTAGGGGTTTTCAGGGCAAGGTATTAGAAGGTCGACAGTTCCAAGCCATCTAGCTGAACTCCCCCGATAGACATATCAGGTTCTAGAGTTAAACTAGGGTGATGGAATTATCCCTTTCCCTTGATGTTTCACCGTTATTGCTTGATTCAAAATGTCTTCAGATTCGAAGCTTAGTAGTATATTAATTGTTGAAGATAGTAAAGGCCGTCGAGAGATTATTCTAGACAGCTCTGTTTACTCAATTGGCCGAGACCCAAAGTGTGACATCCGGCTGTCATCTCAGTTTGTCTCACGGCACCACGCCACCTTAGTGCAGCTGCCAAAGGATGATGACAGCTACTACTACCGAATTGTGGATGGAAATTTAAAGGGTAAACCCAGTGCCAATGGCATGCTTATCAATGGCCGTAAGTTTCCTGCCCATGACCTTAAAAATGAAGATGAAATTGTGTTCGGTCCCCAAGCCAGGGCCATTTACTATCAGCTACGGCGGGATAGCCTGTCAACCATGCCTCCCGATGAATTTGACATTACGCTGATCAGCCCCAACATGGTTGAAGAAGACTCTGAAGAAGACGATGATGACGATAATAAAGGGTCTGACAGCTGGGACAGTTTTTAACGAGCCCTGCTTCTCCAGATTCCGATCTCGACACAATCAAATTTTTACTATCTACTGGGGTCGAGACAGAGTTTAGATAAAGGCTTAATAGCCTATATAGAGGCCGTAACTGCCTGATTTACCGTTTCGAAAACCTTTTGACAGTGGTTGTTCATTGATAGAGGTAGCTCTTCGTTGTGAACAACCAGATTGACGGTAACGTCGGTTTTGCTAGCCGTTGGGGGATTTATCAAAACCTCGATAGTCGCTAGCTGAGAAAACGAAACCTGCCCAGGCTTCTCTTTGGCCATAATGTAGTCCCTAGCCTCATATACCATGGTCAAATCGCAGGACTTGAGCGTAGTGACCAGGGAATCCTTAATGGCTGGAACTGAGCTGATTGAGGAAAATAGATTAGTGTAACGAGCCATAGGTAGTAAAAGTTGAAATCGCTAGTAATCTGAAATCGCTTGCGAAATCCTTCGCTCTGCTCCAAAGCCTACCGCTACCGTCGGAATCCATAGTAGCTTGCAGGGGCTTCAGACGCCAATCTGGTAAAGCACCCGCTAATCAATAGATAGATTACCTGGTACCATTGGCTTTCGAACGCGGGATCGAGCCCGAAGCATGGCTTAATTTGATCTAGGCAATGTCCGCTATTGCAAATGTAGCCAGTAGATTCCAGGGAATAGTGTAATCAGTGCTACTAGGCCCCAGAAGATCAGCCAGAAAGCCCCAGATCTTCAAAGCCGGGACAGGTTGCCGCATATTGTTGGGTGTTCAAATTCAGGGATAGGTCTGGTATTGATGCGGGGAAAGCTGATTGTTTTTGAGGGGGGCGAGGGTGCAGGCAAGTCTACTCAGATGCAATATCTTGAAGATCAGCTTCTGGGTAGTCCCACCTTTAGTTGCTTAAAGGCCCAGGGGCTTGTCCAGGGAATCGTAGCGACCCGTGAACCGGGGGGAACAGCCTTGGGTAACGATCTCAGGAGGCTACTTCTTGCCGGGACTGAAGAAATTGCCCCGACCGCCGAACTGTTGCTTTATGCCGCGGACCGGGCCCATCATGTGAAGACGGTTATTGAGCCTTCACTGCAGAAAGGTTTCTGGGTTTTGTGCGATCGCTATGTCGACTCCACTACGGCCTATCAAGGCTATGGTCGAGGTCTGAGCCTAGGGTTGATCGAGCAGTTGAACCAGATCGCCACAGGGGGACTTCAGGCGGATTTAACCCTATGGTTGAAGCTGGAAGCTGAGATTGGGCTAGCTCGCACCCACCAGCGGGGAGAATCCGATCGCATGGAACGCTCGGCGGTAGAATTTCATCGGCGGGTTCAATCAGGCTTTGGGAGCTTGGCCAGCCGCCATCCCAAACGGATTGCAACTATAGACGCTAGCCCCGAACCGGTCGTGGTTGCCCGGCAAATTCAGCAGGTAGTTGAGACTCAACTGAGCCATTGGTACAAGCACTATTTGACGATTTAGTTGGCCAAGAAATGGCGATTGATCTGCTGGTGCGATCGCACCAGCAGCACAGACTAGCCCCGGCCTATTTGTTTGCCGGTCCAGAGGGTATCGGCCGCCGACTGGCCGCAGAGCGGTTTGCCGAACTCATGCTGATGTCTTCTCAATTGGCAGCCCCAGGATTACGTCGTCGCATCGTTCAGCGTAACCATCCAGATCTGCTTTGGGTAGAGCCTACCTATCTGTACCAGGGGCGACCTATCACTCCAACGGAGGCCATCGACCTGGGAGTCAAACGCAAAAGCCCTCCCCAGATTCGTCTGAGTCAAGTTCGTGATATCAGTCGATTTCTCAGCCGACCACCGCTAGAGTCACCGCGGTCTGTGGTGATCATTGAAGCCGCAGAGACTATGGCCGAGGGGGCGGCAAACGGCCTGCTCAAGACCCTGGAAGAACCTGGCAATGCCACCTTGATTTTGCTAGCCCCAGGTAGTCATCGGCTCTTGCCAACGCTGGTTTCCCGCTGTCAGATGGTCCCCTTTACAAGGCTGGGGCAGCTAGAGATGGAAACCGTCCTTCAGCGCTTGGGCCGTTCCGATTTGCTGTCTCAGCCAGAGCTGCTAAGCCTGGCTCAAGGAAGCCCTGGTCGGGCCCTTGAAGCCAGCAAGCAGCAGGAACAGATTCCTCCAGACCTGCTCAAAGACTTAGTTGATTTATCCCCTACCCTTGAAGCCGCTCTTCGCCAGGGGCGCAATATTGCTAAAGCCCTCGATATTGAATCGCAGCTTTGGCTAGCAGACTATCTTCAGCATGTGTACTGGCAGCGGGATCAAAACTGCGATTCTTTACTGCAGGCACTAGAACAGGCTAAGCGCTATTTGCGCAGCTACTGTCAGCCTCGCTTGGTTTGGGAGGTGACGCTAATGGCCTGCCAGTCCCGACAACCCTAGGCCCCAGGCCTGTGGGTTTTTCCTAGCGCCCGGTTGAGACTTCTATGGAGTTCAAATCCACATCTAAACCCACTCCTTGGGCCCTGACCAGGGCGATCGCCTGGGCCTCTTGGAGGTGGTCGGCATGAACTTCCATGGCATAGCGCTGGGTTTGCATGTCGGGTGCCTGCTGACCATCCATTTCAATGTGGTAGCGCATGGGTACCTCCCTGCTAATGAACTCTAATCTTTTAACAAAGAAAAAAGGCTTCTTGCTTCTATCAATCGATAGAGACCGCTAGGACTGTAGATCAATCACCATCTGTCCGTCTTCTAAGGTGATCGCCTCTAAGCTAATGCCGTTGCGCTCTAGATGGTCAGCTATTGATCGCTCTATCTCGGTCGGGGTGATCCCCACCTGCTCAGCCAGATCGGCCAAGGGCAACTTCAAACGACCGATATGGATAGCGGCCGATGGGTCTAATACCAGTCGGCCAGATTCCACTAAGGGGCGTCCGGTGATGCTGACGTAAACATCTCTTTCCATCAGTACGGGCAGGGTTTGCTCTAATCGGGCGATCGCCTGCTGTACCTCCGCTGGTAAGGTTTCAACGGGCAGGTCGGAGAGATTCATAACCACGCCGGTCTCAATGCGGTCCGCTTGGATTGAGGTATCGATTCCCTGAACAGCTTGCAACAGTTGTTTTGAATTGGGGCGAGCGGCTAAGCCTTCTGCTAAAAGATGACTAATCTCGGTCTCACTAAGGGCGATTTCATTGTTCTCTGTTTGGCTGGTCAGTTTTTGATCCAACAGCTGACCAGCCCTGAAGGACTCTGATTGCAGCGCGGAGCCAGAGAGCTGATACTCAGTCGGTAGATAGGTAGCTTGTCTCCAACCGTAGCCTCCAATCCCTGTGGCGATGCCAATGAGTCCGCAGGCAGAATACAAAAGTGTTCTATTCATGGCTTGGGCATCTCCAGTCGGTGGTTAGGTCAACCAATGTCAGTAGACTACTAAAACTCTGTACTCTGTATTCTCTGTGTTTCTGTACTATGCCTCTGTGGTTAAACCCCTCTAACCCTGGGCAATAACCCGCAAGCCCATCTGTACTCGCCAGAGGCTAGCGTAGATACCTTCCCGTTCTAGTAGCTGTTCGTGGGTGCCCCACTCCATCAGTTGCCCCATCTCCATGACGTAAATTTGATCGGCATTGCGAACGGTGGACAGGCGATGGGCGATCGCAATCGTCGTTCGTTCTCGAGTAATCTTCTCCAGGGAACGCTGAATAGCTGACTCGGTTTCGTTATCCACCGCTGAAGTGGCCTCATCCAGGATCAAAATGGGTGGGTTCTTGAGTACGGCTCGGGCGATCGCCAGTCGCTGCCGCTGCCCTCCTGAAAGCTTCTGCCCCCGCTCTCCGACGATGGTGTCGTAGCCTTGAGGGAGTTGGGTGATGAAGTCATGGGCCTCGGCGATGGTAGCCGCATGGATAATGTCCTCCCGGCTGGCGTGGAAACTGCCATAGCCGATATTTTCCGCCACCGTGCCGTGGAAGAGAAACACATCCTGGCTGACCAGACCAATGGCTCGCCGCACGTCCTGGGGATTCAGCTCCCGCAGATCATAGCCGTCGAGGGTGATGCGCCCTCCATCCACCTCATAGAGTCGCAGCAGCAGCTTCACTAGAGTGCTTTTACCCGAACCGGTAGACCCGACGATCGCAATGGTTTTGCCCGCCGGAATCTTCAGGGTGAGGTTGGCTACCACCGGATCGCGATCGCGGTAGGCGAAAGTGATGTTGTCAAAGATTACTTCCCCGGCGACGTTGCTCACAGGGAGTCGGCGATCTCCAGGTTCTAGGGTCACGGGTTCATTCAGCAAGTCCATCACGCGATTAGTCGAGGCCATCGCCCGCTGATACTGGTCGAGGGTTTCCCCCAATCGGGTCAGGGGCCACAGCAATCGCTGGGTGAGAAACACGAGCACGCTGTAGGTACCCACTGCCAGGGTTCCAGCCACGGCAGACAGTCCTCCGTAGAGTAGGGTGGCGGTGAAGCCCACCAAAATTAAAATCCGAATCAGCGGGATAAACGCGGCGCTGTAAGCGATCGCCCGCCGATTGCTCAGTCTATACTCTTCGCTTTCGTGGCGAATCCGCTCCACTTCATAGTCTTCAGCGGTAAAACTTTTGATCGTGGTGATGCCGCTGAGGTTGTTAGAGAGCCGACTGTTCAGCAGGCTCACCCGTTCCCGCACCTCCGCGTAGCGGGGGGCCAGGAATTTTTGAAAGGCAATCGCCCCCCAGATAATAAACGGCATCGGCAGCAGGGCCATCCAGGCGATCCCTGGGGCCAGCACAAAAAAGGCCCCGCCAATCAGAATCACCGTGGTGATCACCTGCAAAACTTCGTTTGCACCCCGGTCTAAAAACCGCTCTAACTGGTTGATATCATCATTCAGCACCGCCATCAGCCGACCACTGCTGCGCTCCTCAAAATAGGCCAGATCTAGATTTTGCAGATGGCTGTAGGCTTCGATGCGCAAATCCCGCTGCAGCGTCTGGGCTAAGTTACGCCACTGGACCTCGTAGGCATACTGAAACGCCGACTCTGCGCCCCACACCACCACAGTCAGGATCGTCAGGGCTAGAAACTGGCCGCGAATCGATTCGATGCCCCATTTGGCAATCAGCGAATCCTGCTGCTGCACGACCACATCTACTGCTAGACCAATAAGCACTGGCGGGGCCAGATCAAAAATCTTATTCAGCACAGAATAGAGGCTGGCTACCCAGATCTGACCGCGATAAGCGTGTCCGTACCTCAATAGCCGTCTAAAGGGATGAACTGAAGTCGATGGAGCCATAAGACTGTAGAAGAAGTGAAGAAGCTGTGAATTCTCTGAAATGGAGGGGCGATCACCAGGGTTTCTAAAGAAAGCTGATCTAAGCTTTTGCGGCCAAGAATTTAACTATGAGCCAACCCCGTACCCCATCACGCCAGTTTTCTGTCTGGATTCTGGCGTTTATCTACCTTGCCACCTTTCTAACGATTTTGCTGCTGGCCTACAGCGGCAATCTACCAGGCTGGCTGGGCTCTGTTCCTTACTACGACAAAATTGGCCACGTAGTGCTCTATGCTGTGGCGTCTTATCTAGGCCATCGAGTTTATTGCCATCGGCATCTGAGACTTTGGAACTGGCAGCTGCCGCTATTTCCAGGACTGTTTTTGGTAGTTACCCTTGCCGAAGAATTCATCCAGCACCTTTCCCCAAACCGCACCTTTGATGCCGTTGATCTAATCGCTAGCCTGGCTGGAATTCTTCTTGGCTGGCAGCTAGCCCAGCGCAGCTGCTGAGCAACTTTACTCAAACATTGATGTATCAACCCCTATTGCCTGCTGGTATTTCAGATAGAGAAAGGCAATCAGGGTTTCCCATCCCTTCAGCTCAACCGCTAGCTGTCCGTAGTCCTCAGGCATTTCTCGGATTACCTGGTCAGTCGCTAAGGCTACTTTATTGACATTTAAACGACGATTCTTAGCGACCTGTAAAATTACCCCGTCCAGGAGTTGCTCAAAGGTTTTCTTCTCTACCGCTTGAGTTGTATCGATAGATTTCATTACTTTCGAGACCACCCGGTCGAGTTCACGCATGGCGTTGCGGGGAGAATTGGGACGTTTCACGAATGCCTCCGGTTTAGGATGGAGACGGTCGATAGTCCAATCAGTCCAATCATCACAATCAACTGCTGAATCTAGGGTATGGGCAGAAAACAAGTTTTTTGGCTAGGAGCAGCGATCGCCGCTCTCCTAGGCGCGATCTGGCTGCTGGTGTTTCTGGCTCAGCTTTACCAGACCGTAGCCCTACTCTCACCATTACTGGCCAGGCTGTTGGTGGGGCTTTGTATCCTACTGCTTGTAATCGCTACTGTCACACTGATCCACTACACCCGATTGTTCCTTCGACCCAAGCGCCGCCAGCTCCCTCAAGCTCCAAAGAGCAAAACCGCTGCCGCTGCCGCTACCCTAGACGCCCTCAGCCAGCAGATTCAGCAAATTCAAGATGACGTTGCCCGTCAGGCCCTAGCGGCGAAATCCCAACGGTTAGGCTCAGCCCTGGATCGGCGCGATGTACGAATCGTGATTTTTGGCGTCGGAGCCGCTGGCAAAACTTCCCTAGTCAACGCAATGGCGGGGGATATTGTCGGTGAAGTTGCCGCGCCGATGGGCACCACCACTGCACCCGAAGGACATCGGCTAACCCTAAGCGATCTGGATCGCGACTTGATTTTGATCGATACGCCCGGCATCGCTGAATCTGGAGTGGCGG
>PYEQ01000128.1 GCA_003017785.1 filamentous cyanobacterium CCP5
CCCCCATCCCCGCTAACGATTCCGCCCAGCAGCCCGACTGGCAGATCAAGTTGCTCTACGACGGCGACTGCCCCCTGTGCCTGCGAGAGGTGAACTTTTTGCAGAAAAAAGACGCCGGGCGCAATATCGTGGCCTTCGAAGATATCGCCGCCGATGACTACGACCCGGCGAAGAACGCCGGCATTGACTTTGTAACGGCGATGGGCCGCATCCACGCTATCAAGGCCGATGGCACAGTGGTCAAAAACGTCGAGGTATTTCGGCAGGTCTACGATGCCCTGGGCATCGGCTGGATCTACGCCATCACTAAGTGGCCAATCGTTGGCCCCATCGTGGACAAAATTTATGACGTCTGGGCCGACTGGCGGCTAAAAATGACCGGTCGCCCAGACCTGAAGACGATTGTGGCGGAGCGAAAGCAGCGCTTGGAAGATGGCTGCGATTCGGGCCGCTGCCAGATTGATTAGGCCATTCGTCTCGTTCAGAACGGCGGTCTGACCGGCTGCAGTCTGAGTATTGACTTCAGACCATCGGCTTTTGGCCCTTGGCATCTGAGTCTGTCCCATGGGGGCCATTAACGCCTGCATCCACCGGGTGATAGGGGCATAGACTCGAAGGAGCTTTTGTGGCTTTGGCTACATCTGACTCCCCCTGGACTGGTACTGTGGGCCTATAATCCAGAGCCCACCGAGGGATGTTCCGGTAAATCTATGACCCAAACCTGGAAGACCGTTAAGCCCTACCTGCTGATTACGCCGCAAACCCTGGTGTTTATCCTGTTCCTGGTGATGCCAATCACCATGATCGGGGTGGTGAGTTTTTGGGAGTTCAACGGCTACTCCATGACTCCGGCGTTTACGCTGGACAACTACGTCGGGATTTTCACCTCCGACGTCACCCTCAAAACCTATCTGAACACCTTTAAGTTTTTGGGGATGGTGTGGCTAGCGACCCTGCTGATCGGCTATCCGGTGGCCTACTTTCTCTCCTTCCACGTGCCGAAGCTGAAGTGGCAGATCGTTCTATTTTTGCTCTGCACCATTCCCTTCTGGACCTCAAACATTATTCGGATGATCTCCTGGCTGCCCCTGCTGGGGCGTGAAGGACTGGTGAACCAGATGCTGTTGAATGTGGGTCTGGTGAATCAGCCCCTGGAGTTCATGCTGTATTCGGACTTCGCAGTGGTGCTGGGAATGGTGCACCTCTACATCATTTTCATGATTGCGCCCATCTTCAACAGCCTGATGCGCATCGATCGCAACCTGATTACCGCCTCTGAAGACCTGGGGGCTTCGGGGTTCGCCACTTTCAAAGAGGTGATTTTGCCCCTGTCTGCTCCCGGTATTGCGATCGGTTCTATCTTTATCGTCACCCTGGTCATGGGGGAATTTGTCACGGTGCGGCTGATGGGCGGCGGCCAGGCCGCCTCCGTGGGCAAGCTGATTCAGACCCAGATTGGCAGCCTGCAATATCCCCTGGCGGCGGCGAATGCCATGGTGCTGCTGGCGGTGACGATGATCATCGTGGTGTCGATTCTGCGGGTGCTGAACATCCGCAAAGAATTATGAAAAAGAAATCCCTCTCGTTCTATTTGCTGCTGGCGTTTTTCTGCCTGTTCGTGCTGTTTCTCTACGGCCCGATGATCACCATCTTTATCCTGTCTCTCCAGGGGCCGGATGGGACGCTGACCTTCCCGGTGCGCAGCTTCGGGTTTTACTGGCTGGGGCAGGTGTTCCAGGAACAGCGGGTAGGGAACTTCATTGAGCCGTTCCAGCGATCCCTGTCCCTTGGCTTTGTGGTCATGGCCCTGACGGTGAGCATTTCGGTGCTGGGCAGCATGGGCTTTCGCCAGCGGTTCAAGGGATCGAACGTCATTTTCTATCTGACCATCGCCAGCCTGATCGTGCCCAGCATTTTGATTTCCCTGGGCATTGGCGTGGTATTTCAGGTGATGGGCTGGCAGACCAACTGGTTTACCTCGGGGCTGGGGGCCCACCTCACCTGGACTCTGCCCATCGGGTTTTTGATCATGATTGGCATCTTCAACCGCTTCGACTCTTCCTACGAAGAAGCCGCCCGGGATCTGGGGGCCACCGACCCCAAAACCTTCTGGGAAATCGTGCTGCCCCTGATTGCGCCGAGTCTGCTGGGGGTGGGGTTGCTGACCTTTACCCTCTCCTACGACGAGTTCACCCGCACGTCTCTGGTGTCGGGCCAGGACAACACCCTTCCCCTGGAGATCTTTGGCATGACCACCAACGTCACCTCTCCGGCCCTCTACGCCCTGGGCACCCTGACTACCCTGTTTTCGTTCTCGATGATTGCGATCGCCTACTTCACCTACTCCGTCACCTCCAACCGCCAGCGGTCTTAGCCAAACCAGCGTTCGAGATAAAGATCTTCAGCTAGATTCTCGACTATTACGGATGTAGCGTGGGTCGAGAGCAGAAAACGCCCAGCACCAGCTCCAACGCATCCAGGCCCTAGCCGCAGCAGAACAAGCCTCTGCCGCCGATACCTAAATCTCACAATCCCCCGCATCCCCACAGGCACCCCCGTGCGGGCGCACGGCGTGGGCCCAGTGCAACATCTACCGCCAAACGCCCAGAAACTGGACGATACCGAACCAATACCGCCAGCCCCCGATGCTAATCCAAAACCCCTGCAAGGGCGCACGGCGTGCGCCCCTACCGATGGGGGCTATTCGACCAAAATATTGCAGGCGATTCAACCTATCCCCCATCCCCTGGCGAAATACCGACTGATTTCGCTGGCAGCGGCGATGCAATCTTAAACAGCTGTGCCACTTTAACGAACACAGCCCTCTGCTTTAGATACACAGCCCTCTACATCTTAAGCAGTGTGACAGATCTCTTAAGCAGCTGTGCCACTTTAACAATCACAGGCCTCTGCTTTAAACACACAGCCCTCTGCTTTAAACACAGCTGTGCCACTTTAGCCATGCCAGCGCCCCGCAAAGCAAACGCAGGGATAGAGTCAAAATCAGACCCATCGCCCTCCCTCAGCTCGATCGCCCGCCTCACAGCACCAGCGGATCTAAAGCATAGTCATGCCACTGCTGGTGATAGCGCTCCGACACATAGGGCCGCACCACAAACTGCGGTCGCTCCTCCCCCCGCACATCAATGCGCACAAACGAATAGGGACGGCGCCTTTCGATCTTGTGCCCCGTCAGCCCCACGTAAACCTGAGACTTCGCCACCAGTCGGCGCTCCCCCGTTTTTTGGCCATCGCTGGGGAAAGTCTCATAGATCTCCGGCCCCTCCGGCTGCTGTCGCCGCAGACTCAGACCGCTACCGCCGCAGACAATCCAGTTCATGTGGCTATCGGCATGGCCCGTATCCCCCGTGCGCAAATACTCCAGACAGTGGGCGTGGCCGTTGAGCACCAGGTCCACCACCGGGCGCTGCTGATAGTCGTGGTCCAGAGCTTCTACCACCTCATCCAGCACCCAGCGCAGGTGATGGCGCACCGCCAGGGTTTGCCCCTGGTTCACCTTGGTGGTCTCACTCACATAGGGGGGATAGTGAAAGAACAAAATTCGTCCCCGCACCGCCGGATTGTGCCAAGACTCAATCAGCCCGTCCCGCAGCCACAGCAGCTGCTCCGCATCCACAGAGGTGAGGCTGGTGGCAGACATCTGCTTGTCCAAATCCAGCAGCACCTCATCTAGCTGCTCAATCTTCGCCTGGAGGTCGTCGAGGCGCTCCGTGGCGTGGGGATCGCTGATCTGAAGGGCATCCGCCTCGGCAATCACCTCAAGCTTCTGGGCCTCGGCCACCTCCCGCTGGGCCGCCAGCAGCCGCCGGTAGCGATCGCCATCTCGACTGCGGGGCAGGGGAGAGGGGGCATTAAAGGTGGTCGCATCTAGGGCAAAAAAATCAATGCCGCCGTAGGTAAAGCGGTAGTAGCGATTCGGCAACCGGGTGAATTTTCCTGGCTGGTAGCGCAGCCCCCGGCGGCCATCCATTTCGAAATAATGGGCCGCTAAATGCTGCTGGAGCTGTTCTCCTGACATCCCCTTTAGATAGTCAATAAACGCCTGAGCATAGGCATCACCACAGTAAGACCCGTGCCAACCCACGTTGGGACGCAGCTTCATCCGCAGCACCCGACTCACCGGGCGGCTGAGCTGTACCAGCAGGCTATAGATGCGCGGCAGGTTGTAATAGTCGTGGTTGCCCGGCACCGGCAGAAACGGAAACTGAAACACCATCTGGTTGTAGGCAACGGTATCGGGCTGGTGGCCGCCGACTATCCATTCCCGGTAGGGCTTGATGAAATTTTCAGGATACTGTTCGCTGGAGCCCACCTGGTACACCACGTCCCCGGTGTGCAGTAAAAACCGACAGTCCTCCAGGTGGGAGAGCATTTGCTCCGCCACCCGCCGCTGGGGGTGATGGTCGGTGTGGGGACCAGACCCGCTGTCCCCAATCACTAAAAACGAAAACTCCCCATCCGCCCTGCCCCCATCCTCGAGGTGCAGTCGGGTCTGGTCGATGCCCTGCTGGACGATCTCCGGATGGCCCCAGCGCACCCGCTCCTTCATCTTGGTGATTTTTTGGGCAATGGGCGGATCGAGAATCGAGGCCATGGGAACCAGTAACGCGCTGTTTAAAGGGTAAACGTCACCCTCCCCATTTGTCTGTTCGGGCGGTCTGGGGGATGGGTTGAAAAGGTCACCGATTCGCCCCACCTCGTAGGCTTCCGGCATCATTGTGCTGGAGAGCATCGCCAGAATTGCGCCCCCAGCCACAGCCCCAGAATATTTCTGGCGGGGGTGCTAGCCTGCTTCATGCCGATGGAGGCGGAATCAATGCCTGCATCTCGTTGGGAGACCGGCTGTGGAGCACCTCAATGTGGTCGATGCGATCGAGGACTTCGGAGGTAGCTTCCTGGCGATGGTGGTAGAGAAACCGTCGCCAGGATGCTACCCTAGAGCGGTTTCAGCTGGTTTGAAATCAGCCCAATCAGCGCGGTATTTATGCGCTTACGATAGGGGTTAGCCCCCATTTGGCCTGCCCATGAGAGCTCCGTCCCGTAGAACCCAACGACGAAGACCCCCGGCTTGGAAAACCGCCCTGGATCGGCTGTCAGACCAGCCTACTCCCTGGCTGTGGCTGCTGGGCTGCATCGTAGTCTATGCCATCGTAGGACTGATTTTAGGAGGGCTGCCGTCTCCCTACTGGGTGTGGATAATTGCCCTGGGTGCGATCCTAGCCCAGGCGATCGCCCTGGCAGGCCCTAAGACCCTGGCTCGTTTTCGCTGGTGGTTTGCTAATCTCCTGGCTCTGCTGGCAACGGTAGGGGCCGGAGCCCTGGCAGTGGCCCTGGCGATTTCCCTGGGATTTGTCGGCAGCGCTAGCCTGGCAGAGACGCTGCCGCGAGAGTTGATTCTGGAAATTATCCAGTATGCGCTGATCGCGCTGGTGACCGCCGCTACGGGAGACCGCTTGATGGTCAACTATCGGCGTCTGCAGGCTAGCCTGATTTTGGCCTCTAGCTGCGTTTTGGGCCTGGCCCTGGGGGGAATTGTGGGGCTGTCCATCGCCTAGACTCGCTCTTAGTCGGCGGTGGGGGCGATCGCATAGCGAAAGCTAAAGGTTGCCCAGGTCGATGTTTTCAACACGTACTGCTCTGAGGTTTTCAGCTCTGGACTGAGGGCAACCGTGGAGTTGTGGAGATCCTCCAGCAGCAGGCGAGACACCTGGAGCGGCTGACCCAGCTGACGGAGGCCGGGCTGGCGATCAGAGGATTCTTGACCGTCCCCTCGCAGGGCTTTCCAGGTGGACTGCAGGGGATTGAGGCTGACAATTAAGAAAGTTTCCACCCAGATGGCGGCGGCAGGTACGCCCCAGTCCATCGTATTTTCTGGCAGGGACTGGGTTTTACCCGGAGCGACCCGGACTTCGTCCAGATCGGCCTCGGCGGTTTCCATATCCACGCTCCAGGTCCGGGGCAGATTAGGAACCAGTCCTCGAAACTGGCCTCGACTGTCGAAGCTCAGCAGGGTGAAATACAGCGGCACGTCAGAATAGTTGCTGATGCGATAGCGGAGACGGCTATCGGGAGGCACCTTGAAGTCTTCGATTTCCGCTCTAACCAGACTGGGCAGCTGGCTTTTGGGTAGGCCAGGTTGCGATCGCACGGTTTCCCGCTGGAGCAACAGCCGCTCTTGGGGGCGAGTGGTCTCTAGCACCGCCCGCACCGCCAGGGAAGAAGACTGGCTATTATCCACCAGACGCACTAGCTTCATGGCCAGCAGGGACTGCAGATGGGGGGTCAAGCGATTCACAGCCGTTTTGACCGCCTCATCCCGAGCGATCAGCGTGCCTGGAATCAGAGTGCGGTTGGGGGAAAATAACCCGTAGCTGCGCTCCACCCCCGACGACTCCTCGCTACTGTCGCTGGCAATTAGAGAGGTCATCTGCTCCGCGGGCAGAGATGCGGTCAGGGTAGTGGAAGGAACCTGGGGCAGGCGACCAAATAGACAGTCAGCTGGCTGATCGCCACTGACGGTGAAGGAAACGAAGGGAATGCCCGAGAACGCGCTGGTGGCATCCACTCGCTCGATGCGCTCTAAGTTCGAGTCCAGGGCCACGATTAGATCAATATTGCGCGGAAAGACGCGCACCTGCTCATAGAGACGGCTGCCGGCGACTGGCGCCGGGCCGGTCCCTACCACCTCCGCCTGGGCCTTTAGGCCCGTGCGAGATTTGATCTTGAGCACGGTAGCACTAGTCGACTGGCCATCGGCTGACTGGCCGTCAATCACCACGAGCCGTGAACTGGTTTGCAGGTGCTCGAGCACGGCGGCGGGCAGCCCTCCCAGCCACAGCGAGACTTTTCCCTCGGCATTGCCTGGGGTAACGACCCCGTCGGCAACCTCCCGGCTAAGGGTCAGCCCGTAGGCTGGCGACTGGCGATCGCCCTTATGACTGCCCAGCAGTTCTGGCTTTTGGTCCGGACCAGTCCAGCGGCGCAGGGCTTCTGAGGTGCGATAGAGAATCACCTGGGTAGAGGTGGAAGGGACCGTTTCCCAGAGAATTTGGGTCAAGGCGTAGGAAAACACGCCCGCGCTAAATCCCGACCAGTCTTTCTCCAATACCAGCCGGTCTGGGGAGGAGCCCCTCAGGAGCAGCCCAGGCCAGGGATCAGTCCCCAGATCTGGAGGCAGCTTCTCCCCTAGCTCGGTAGGAAGATTGCCGGTCGGCACGGTGGGGCGCGATCGCAGCCGCAGAGTTCCCCAGTTGAGCTGGCCTAAATCTCGATAGCCGGCATCCAATACCGTTGTAATCTGCCGAGTCTTCAGACCTTGGATCCACTGTTGCAGCTGTGGCTCCAAGATGTCCGATAGCTCCGGCTGCTCTTCAGTGGGTAAATTGCCATCCGCCGGCACCAGGCTCCTAAATGCCTGTCCGGCCTGCCCCGCCAGCCGTACTGTACTCCCGTAGCCGCTGAAGTGAATCACCACCACGTCCCCAGGGCGGGCCTGCTGCAGATGGGACTCGAAGGCGGCTTGAATACCTGATTTAGTCGCCTGCTGATTGGTGAGAACCATCACGTCAGCGGGCTGGAAGCCAAACCGATAGAGCAGCAGTTCCCGCTGCATCTCCACATCGGTCAGCGCTCCAAATAGACTAGTATCCTGGGCCAGGGATGGATCAACCGCCGACCCAGGATACTGATTGATCCCGATGAGTAGAGCCAGTTTACGGTGAGTCGGCTGAGCCAGGGCACTGTAGTAGCGCCTGGCCCAGCCAGAAGCGACGGTCTCTCCAACCCCCAACGCAGCCAGCGTCAAGCCCAGTCGTTGTAGAAACGTTCGCCTTCCTAAATTCACCGAGTTGCTAAAACCTAATGTCAGACTTCCTGAGGCACACGCATAGCCCTGGCTAATTCCGCCGCCACCTCAGGTCTAGAAAACTCCGGAGGTGGTAGCTCGCCCCGACGCAGCATCTCCCGTACTTTGGTACCCGAAAGGTGAATCCGTTCTTCGGGAGCGCTTGGGCTGGTTTTGGTTGTGGCCATTGTACTGGTTCGAGTGCAGTAAAATGCATGCTCGAACTTCATGGGCACAATCCCCAGATCGGCCGGCTCAAACTCGTCAAAAATGTGCTGAGCATCGTAGGTGCCGTAATAGTCGCCTACCCCGGCATGATCACGGCCCACAATGAAGTGGGTGCAGCCATAGTTTTTACGAATCAGCGCGTGGAAAATAGCCTCTCTAGGCCCAGCGTAGCGCATTGCTGACGGATTAATCGCTAGGATTACCCGATCCTGGGGGAAGTAGTGCTCCATCATAATTTCGTAGCAGCGCATGCGCACTTCCGCCGGAATGTCGTCGCTCTTAGTAGCCCCAACCAGGGGATGTAGAAACAGGCCGTCGACGGTTTCTAGGGCACACTTTTGAATGTACTCGTGGGCTCGATGAATTGGGTTGCGGGTCTGAAACCCGACCACCGTCTTCCAGCCCCGTTCCCGAAACATTGCCCGGGACACAGCCGGATCGATCTGGTAAGTGGGAAATAGCGGGTGGGGATCCCGCTGCATCACCCACACCGGGCCGGCCAGGCTGACGGCTCCTTGCTCGTAGATCACCTTGACGCCGGGGTGCTTATCTTCGTCGGTGCGGTAGACGTTGATAGCTTCCTTGACCTTGTCGTACTTGAATTTTTCGGTGAGCTCCAGAACGGCTACGAATCTGCCGTTGCCGTCATTGAGGCGAATTTGATCGCCCACTTTCAGGGGCTCAGCGGTGGCTTCATCGACGGGCAGGGTAACCGGTACAGACCAGGGCAGACCGCTGGCCAGACGCATCTCGGTGACAACGCGATCGTAATCGGCAAAGCCCATGAAGCCAGTCAGAGGGCTAAAACCGCCAATGGCAATCATCACCAGATCAGACAGGGCCCGCTCGTCAATGGTGACGCTGGGCAGGCTGTCGGCGATGGCCAGAAATTCTTGTTTCTGCTCATCGCTAACGATTCGATTAATCAGCTCTCCGCCGTGGGGAGCAATTCCTTCGTTTAAGTGCAGCAAAATTAGTCTCTCTCCTAACAGTTAACTCTCGATGGTTTGATAACCTGATCTCACAGTGTTGACGATGAATAGACGATTCCCATAAAACCAGCCTGTCAAGTAGGGCGAGGGGACGGGCTAATGGTAGATGCCTCGGTTCTGCCCCTCGCCAGGGTCAAAGCACGATCATGGGCCGCATCTGCTTTTAGGATTTACCCTCAGGCTTTCCATTCATAAAAGTACAAAATGGAGTCTTTGTCATCTGACCTGGATCCGCTTTACGAAGGCATCAAAAAGCTATCAGAGTGACAATGAGCATGCTTGTTTAAGAAATTGAGGGATGCCCAGCCAGGATCAGGCCCTCAGGAAGAACGATCGCGGGCGATCTCCGGGAGAACCCGTTGATCGGGGCTTGCCGAGGTGGCCGCTTCGATTAACCCGCCTCCGAGCACCAGATCGTCGCTGTACCAGACGGCCGCCTGACCGGGGGTGACCCCAAACTGAGGTTCGTCGAAGACGGCCCGCAGCCGACCATCTTCCAGGGGGAACAGGGTGGCCGCCACCGGGGCTGTGCGGTAGCGAATCTGGATGGAGGCTTGAAAAGGGGCGTTGACGGCGGCCATGGATAGCCAGTTCACCCTACCC